>DMTA01000142.1 GCA_003454835.1 Achromobacter sp.
ATCGCCTGCGGCTGCAGCGCCTGCCGCAGCCCCCGCACCGGCGACGCCTGCTGCCGGCAGCGCCGCTTCCTAGAGCGCATCGCGATGCGGATGCGCGTCATCAAGAAGTACTTCATCACCGGGCTGCTGATCTGGGTTCCCCTGGTCATCACGGTGTGGGTACTGGGACTGCTGGTCGCCACCCTGGAAGGGTTCGTGCCTGGCTTCCTGTCGTCCGAATCGCTGTTCGGCATCGACATTCCCGGTTTCCGCTTCGCGCTCGTGATCGTGGTGGTGCTTCTGACGGGCGTGTTCGCCGCCAACCTGATCGGCCGCACCATGGTCGACCAGTGGGAAAGCCTGCTGGGCCGCATCCCGCTCGTGCGCTCGATCTACAACTCGGTCAAGCAGGTCAGCGATACCGTGCTTGCCCCCAACGGACAGGCGTTTCGCCGCGCGGTGCTGGTGCAGTATCCGCGGGCAGGCGCCTGGACCATCGCTTTCGTCACCGGCACGCCCAGCGGTGAAGTGGCCGACAGCCTGCCTGGCGACCACATCAGCCTGTATGTGCCGACGACCCCCAACCCCACGTCCGGCTTTTTCCTGATGGTGCCTCGTGCCGAGGTCATCGACCTTCAGATGAGCGTGGACGCGGCCTTGAAGTACATCGTTTCCATGGGCGTGGTCGCCCCGGTCCCGGGGGCAACGCCCGTGGTTCGGCCGGCTGTGCTCTCTCCGGCGCCGGGCGTGCAGGACGCACCCCGCGCCGATTCGTAACCCTTACACACCAAGCACAAAACGGAGTCATCCCGCATGCGTACCTGCTACACCGGCCAGGTTTGCCGTGACCATCTCGGCCAGACCGTCACCCTGTACGGCTGGGTGAACCGCCGCCGTGACCACGGCGGGGTCATCTTCATCGACCTGCGCGACCGCGCGGGCCTGGCCCAGATCGTGTTCGATCCGGACAACGCCGCGTTCGCCACTGCCGAGCGCCTGCGCAATGAATTCTGCGTCCGCGTCACCGGCCTGGTGCGCGAGCGTCCGGCCGGCACGGCCAACGCTGAACTGGCCTCCGGCGAAATCGAAGTGCTCTGCAAGGAAGTCGAGATCCTGAACGCGTCGGTCACGCCGCCGTTCCAGCTGGATGACGACAACCTGTCGGAAACCACCCGCCTGACGCACCGCGTGCTGGACCTGCGCCGTCCGCAGATGCAGCGCAACCTGATGCTGCGCTACCGCGTGTCGATCGAAACCCGCAAGTTCCTGGACGAACTGGGCTTCATCGACATCGAAACGCCTATGCTGGCCAAGAGCACGCCCGAAGGCGCGCGCGACTACCTGGTGCCCTCGCGTGTGAACGCCGGCCACTTCTTCGCGCTGCCGCAGTCGCCGCAGCTGTTCAAGCAGATGCTGATGGTCTCGGGCTTTGACCGCTACTACCAGATCACCAAGTGCTTCCGCGACGAAGACCTGCGCGCCGACCGTCAGCCGGAATTCACCCAGATCGATTGCGAAACCTCGTTCCTGAACGAATTCGAAATCCGTGAAATCTTCGAAAACCTGATCCGTCACGTGTTCAAGGTGGTGCAGGGCGTCGACCTGCCGTCGCCGTTCCCGATCATGCCGTGGACCGAGGCCATGCGCCGCTACGGCTCGGACAAGCCCGATCTGCGCGTGCAGCTCGAGTTCACCGATATCACCGACGTCATGCGCGACGTGGACTTCAAGGTGTTTGCCGCCGCCGCCACGGCGCCCGGCAGCCGCGTGGTCGCCCTGCGCGTGCCCGGTGGCGCCGAAATGTCGCGCAGCGAGATCGACGCCTACACCCAGTTCGTCGGCATCTACGGCGCCAAGGGCCTGGCCTACATCAAGGTCAACGAAGTGGCCAAGGGCCGCGACGGCCTGCAATCGCCCATCGTCAAGAACCTGCACGACGCCGCGCTGGCCGAACTGGTCAAGCGCACCGGCGCCCAGGACGGCGACATCATCTTCTTCGGCGCGGACCGCGAGAAGGTCGTCAACGACGCCATCGGCGCGCTGCGCGTGAAGATCGGCCACAGCGAGTTCGGCAAGAAGACGGGTCTGTTCACGGCCGGCTGGAAGCCGCTGTGGGTGGTCGACTTCCCGATGTTCGAATACGACGAGGAAGACGGCCGCTACACCGCCGCCCACCACCCGTTCACCAGCCCCAAGGACGGCCACGAGGACTTCCTGGAATCCGATCCCAGCAAGGCGTTCGCCAAGGCCTACGATATGGTCCTGAACGGCTGGGAAATCGGCGGCGGCTCGGTCCGTATCCACCGCGAGGAAGTGCAGAGCAAGGTGTTCCGCGCGCTGAAGATCGGCGCCGAGGAAGCCCGCGAGAAGTTCGGCTACCTGCTGGACGCGCTGCAGTACGGCGCGCCTCCGCACGGCGGCATCGCCTTCGGCCTGGACCGCATCGTCACGATGATGACCGGCGCCGAATCGATCCGCGACGTCATCGCCTTCCCGAAGACGCAGCGCGCCCAGGACCTCCTGACGCAAGCGCCGTCGGAAGTCGACGAGAAGCAACTGCGCGAGCTGCACATCCGCCTGCGCAACGTCGAAAAGGCGTAAAGCCTCACCGCGGGGGCGCCTCCGGCGGGTCCCCTGCGGCGCGTCCCCCTCGGCGGTCCCCGCGTGACCGCACGCCGCAAAGATGGGAACGCCGGGCTGAAATGGAGTAATCTGGCTAACGCCGCCAAACACGGCGGCGGCTGGCCAGAGGACCTACCGGGACCCGGCCGGCGGTTCTCAAGATTTGAAAGGCGCCATTGCTTCCATGTCGCTCATCCGAGTCGTCAGCTACAACATACACAAGGGCCGTTCGGCACTGGGCCGGCGCGACTCCCTGAATGAACTTCGCCTGGGTCTGTATGGCCTGCGCCCCGACCTCGTCTTTCTGCAGGAGGTCCAGGGCCGCAACGAGCAGAAGTCGCTGCTCGACGCCCAGCACGAATCGCTGGCCGCGGCATTGCGGCTGGACGTCGCCTACGGCCGCAACGCCATCCGCCACGCCACCGACCACGGCAACGCGCTGCTGTCGCGTTATCCCATCCTCGACCACGAAAATCTCGACATCTCCGATCACCGCCTGGAGCAACGCGGGCTGCTGCATGCGCGCATCGATGTGGGCGATCGGGCGGTGCATTGCTTCGTGGTGCATCTGGGCCTGTTCGCCGGCAGCCGCAGCCGCCAGATCCTGGCGCTGACCGAGCGCATCAAGCGCATGGTGCCCGATGGCGAGCCCATCCTGATCGCCGGGGATTTCAACGACTGGAACGATCGTCTGGCGCCCATGTTCGTGCAGCAGCTGGGGCTATACGAAGTGTTTTCGCATGCCCCGCGCAGCCACGGCGGCGATCTCCCGCGCCTGCGCGACTCGGTCAAACGGCTGTCCAACGCCCTGCGCGGGTTGCCCAGCAGTGGCGTCTCGGTCATGGAGCGCAACAACCAGCTCGGCATGGACGGCAGCTCCCGGCTGCTGGCGCCGCCGCCGCGCACGTTCCCCGCCGTGTTCCCGTGGTTCCGCCTGGACCGCATCTACCAGCGCGGTTTTGCCGTGCGCAGCGCTCGCGTGCTGCGCGGCCGCGAGTGGGCCAAGCTGTCCGATCATTCGCCCCTGCTCGCGGAGCTGGAACTCCCGTGAAGGACGAGCAGGACAGGCTGGAGTGGGTGCAGGGCAACGATATCCGTCTGCTCCAGAACGGCGCCGACTTCTTTCCCGCGCTGTGCGCGGCGATCGACGCGGCCACGGTCAGCGTGCACCTGGAAACCTACATCTTCATGCTCGACCGTACCGGCGCGAAGGTGCTGGAGTGCCTGTCGGCGGCCGCGCGCCGCGGCGTCAAGGTGCGCGTCGTCCTGGATGGCTGTGGCAGCGCGCTGCACGGCGAGCGCGTGCGCGTCGCGCTGACC
>DMTA01000294.1 GCA_003454835.1 Achromobacter sp.
TGGGCTATGGCGCCGCCGCCATCTTCGGCCAGCCCCTGCGCGGCGACGTCGACCCCCACACCCTGCTGTTGTGGGGCCTGGGCGCCAATTTCCTGATTTCGGTGGTGGTGGTGCTGGTGTTCTCGACCCGCCTGGCCGCCGACATGCGCGCCCGCGAGCGCGAACTGGCCCGCCTGCGCGAACGCTTCACCCGCAACGAAGGCATCGTCGCCCTGGCCACCCACGCCGCCGCCATGGCGCACGAGCTGAACACGCCGCTGGCCACCATGACGCTGCTGACCGACGAGATCGCCGCCGAGGTCCAGGATGACGAAGACCTGCGCGAAGACGTCACTACCCTCAGCCAGCTTCTGGCCCTGTGCCGGGAACGCATCCGCAATCTGGCGGTCCCAACCGCCGTGGATCTGGTTCGCGTCGTGGGGCAATGGCGTTTGATCCGGCCGACCATCGACCTGCAACGCTCGGGCACGCTGCCCACCAGCCTGCGCGTCGATCCGGCCATCGCCCACCTGCTGCAGGCGTTGCTGAACAACGCCGCGGACGCGGGGGAATCCGCCGACGCGCCCCGCGTGGACCTGCATCTGGAATACGGCTATGGCGCCCTGCGCGGCGAAGTCCGGGACTACGGACGGGGTTTCGATCCCGACCATGCCGTGCTGCCGGCGACCAGCCTGTTCAACAGCGGCAAGCCGGGAGGACTGGGCGTGGGCCTGGCCCTGTCGCACGCCACCGTGGAACAGATGGGCGGCGAAATGACCATGACCGCGGCCGAAGGCGGCGGCACCCGCATCCGCTTTTACTTGCCTCTCGGCAACCCCGGGACCTGACTGTGATGAATGCAAACGATCTTGGCCTGCTGATCGACGACGACGAACTCTACGTGCGCACCTTGCAGCGCAGTCTGTCGCGCCGCGGCCTTGAAACCCGAACCGCCACCGGCATCGCCGAGGCGCTGCGCGTGGCCGAGGAAATCCGTCCGGCTTTCGCCCTGGTCGACCTGCGCCTGGGCGAAGACTCCGGCCTGACCTTGATCCGCCCGCTGCGCGCGCTGCGCGAAGACATGCGCATCCTGCTGGTCACCGGCTACGCCAGCGTGGCCACCGCCGTGGAAGCCATCAAGCGCGGCGCCGACGACTATCTGCCCAAGCCGGCCACAGCGCCGATGATCCTGCGCACGCTGGGTCTGGTGAAGCCAGAAACAGTTACGATCGAAACGACCATGACGCCATTGCACCGCCTAGAATGGGAGCACATTCACCAGGCCCTGCACGAGACCGGCGGCAACGTTTCAGCTGCGGCGCGGCTCCTGGGCATGCACCGGCGGTCGCTTCAACGCAAGCTGGCCAAAAAACCGGGGCCGGAACGCGAGGTCCTTCCGGAATGAGGTTGTGCGGGGCGACACATCTTTACAACACCCCCATGTGCACATGCGACATATCGTCGCACCCCCTCCCTCCCCTCGGGGCATCCGCTCCCCTAGGAAAACCCTGAATACGACGCCATTGGGCCGGATTTCTCCCAGGCAATGCGACCATTCGTCGCAGGCTTGACCCAGATCAAACCGATAGGATGGACGTTGCTGCCTAGCAGCATTCCAGTCTGCTGCTCTGCAGCATTTCCCACCTTCCATCCAAGGCTGTACGTGAAACACCCCCTCCTTGCGACCCTTACGCGCATATTTGGCGTCGGCGCGGTCATGCTGCTTGGCGGCTGCAACATGGAAATCCTCTCCCCCAAGGGAGATATCGGCATCCAGGAAAAGACGTTGCTGCTGACGGCGACCGGGCTCATGCTCATCGTCGTGATCCCGGTCCTCATCATGATCGTGGCGTTTGCCTGGAAGTACCGCGCTTCCAACACCAAAGCTGACTACCAGCCCAAGTGGGCCCACTCCACGGCAATCGAAGCCGTCGTCTGGACCGTCCCTTGTATCATCGTGGCGATTCTTGCCGTGATCACCTGGCGCTCCACGCACGCGCTGGATCCCTACAAGCCGCTCGTGTCCGAACACAAGCCGGTGACCATCGAGGTGGTTTCGCTGGATTGGAAGTGGCTCTTCATCTACCCCGAGTACGACATCGCCACGGTCAACGAGATCGCGTTCCCCGTGGACGTTCCGGTCAACTTCCGGATCACGTCGGCTTCGGTCATGAACTCGTTCTTCATTCCCCAGCTCGGCAGCCAGATCTACTCGATGGCCGGCATGGAGACCAAGCTGCACCTGAACGCGCGCGAAATCGGCACCTACGCCGGCATTTCGGCCAACTACAGCGGCGGCGGTTTCTCGGGCATGCGCTTCAAGGCCCATGCCATGTCGCAGGAAGGGTTCGACAACTGGGTCAAGGAAGCGAAGGCTGCTCCCACCGCCCTGACCCCCGAGGTCTACGCGGAACTGACCAAGCGCAGCGAGCGCAACCCGGTCGTGAAGTATTCGTCGGCGCCGCCCGCCATGTTTGATTTCATTCTGGGCAGCACGATGACCAAGATGGCCGGCGTGGACTCCGCCACGTGCACCTCCACGTCGAATAATCTGATCGCAGGAATCAACTAACAATGCTCGGGAAACTTACCCTCGAGGCCATTCCGTACCATGACCCTATCGTCATGGTTACGCTGGCCGCCGTGTGCCTGGGAGGCCTAGCGGTCTTCGGCGCCATCACCTACTTCAAGAAATGGCAGTACCTGTGGACGGAGTGGCTCACCACCGTCGACCACAAGCGCATCGGCGTGATGTACATCATCGTCGCCCTGATCATGCTGCTGCGCGGCTTTGCCGACGCCATCATGATGCGCACGCAGCTTGCCGTCGCGTCCGCGGACTCGGCCGGCTTCCTGCCGCCGCACCACTACGACCAGATCTTCACCGCCCACGGCGTCATCATGATTTTCTTCATGGCGATGCCCTTCATCACCGGGCTGATGAACATCGTCGTGCCGCTGCAGATCGGCGCCCGCGACGTGGCGTACCCGTTCCTGAACTCGCTGAGCTTCTGGCTGTTCGCCGCCGGCGTCGTGCTGATGATGCTGTCGCTGTTCGTGGGCGAATTCGCCGCGACCGGCTGGCTCGCGTATCCGCCGTTGTCGGGGCTGGACTACAGTCCAAGCGTGGGGGTGGATTACTACCTCTGGGCACTGCAGATATCCGGACTGGGGACAACGCTTAGCGGCATCAACTTCATCGTCACCATCCTGCGCATGCGTGCGCCTGGCATGACCCTGATGAAGATGCCGATCTTCACGTGGACCTCGCTGGTCACCAACGTCCTGATCGTCGCCGCCTTCCCCGTGCTGGCCGCGACCCTGGCGCTGCTGACGATGGACCGCTACCTGGGCACGCACTTCTTCACGAACGATGGTGGCGGCAACGTCATGATGTACGTGAACCTGATCTGGATCTGGGGCCACCCCGAGGTCTACATCCTGGTGCTGCCGGCCTTCGGCGTGTATTCGGAAATCGTTGCCACGTTCGCCCGCAAGACCCTGTTCGGCTACAAGTCCATGGTTTACGCCACGGCCGCCATCGGCGTGCTGTCGTTCCTGGTCTGGCTGCACCACTTCTTCACCATGGGAGCGGGGGCCAACGTCAATGCCTTCTTCGGCATAGCGACAATGATCATCTCGATCCCGACCGGGGCCAAGATCTTCAACTGGCTGTTCACCATCTACCGCGGCCGCCTGCGCATCACGACGCCGGTGCTGTGGACGCTGGGCTTCATGATCGTCTTCGTCATCGGCGGCATGACCGGCGTGATGCTGGCCATCCCCGGCGTATCGTTCATCCTGCACAACAGCCTGTTCCTGATCGCGCACTTCCACAACACCATCATCGGTGGCGTGGTGTTCGGCTGCATCGCCGGCATGGTCTATTGGTTCCCGAAGGCATTCGGCTTCACGCTGAACGAGCGTCTGGGCCGCTACTCGTTCTACTGCTGGTTCGTCGGCTTCTTCCTGGCCTTCATGCCCCTGTACGTCCTGGGCTTCAAGGGCATGACGCGTCGCCTGAACCACTACGACAACCCCGAATGGCAGCCGTACCTGCTGGTCGCGCTGGCTGGCGCCGCGCTGATCATGCTGGGCATCTTCTTCCTGCTGCAGCAAGTGTTCGTCTCTGTGCGTCAGCGCAAGCAGAACCAGGACGTCACCGGCGATCCCTGGGATGGCCGCACGCTGGAATGGTCGATCTCGTCGCCCGCGCCTTTCTACAACTTTGCCCACGTTCCTCACGTCGATGAGCTGGACCAGTTCTGGGAAGACAAGCAGAGCGGCAAGGCCTACAAGCGCCCCGCCAAGTACGAAGACATCCACATGCCGAAGAACACCGCCGCTGGTGTCTGGATTGGCGCCTTTGGCCTGGTCATGTGCTTTGCGCTGATCTGGCACATCTGGTGGCTGTCGATCGCCGGCCTCGTGGGCATGATCGGTTCGTTCATCGTCCGCGCCTATGACCGCGACGTCGACTACTGGGTCCCGGCCGCGGAAGTCGAACGCATCGAAAACGCTCACTTTGACAAAATGCAGAAGGCCGCCTGAGCCATGATTCAAGCCGTAGCCACTCACCCCCACGCGGGTCACGACGATCACGCGCATCACGACGATGGATCCAAGACCGTTTTCGGTTTCTGGGTCTATCTGATGAGCGACTTGCTGATCTTTTCGGTGCTGTTCGCCACGTTCGCGGTGTTGTCCAACGCCACCGCGGGCGGTCCGTCCGGCAAGGAACTGTTCGACCTGAACTTCGTCCTGGTCGAAACGCTGTTGCTGCTGGTGTCCAGCTTCACCTTCGGCATGGCCAACCTGAACGTGCACGCCAACAACAAGAGCCGTGCCATGGGCTGGTTGATGGTCACGTTCCTGTTCGGCGCGGGCTTCATCGCGATGGAAATCTATGAATTCCATCACCTGATCAGCATCGGCGCCGGCCCGGGCCGCAGCGCCTACCTGTCCGCGTTCTTCACGCTGATCGGTACGCACGGCCTGCACGTGACCTTTGGCCTGATCTGGATCATCGTCATGCTCGACATGATCCGCCGTCATGGCCTGGACTCGATCAACAAGCGTCGTCTGGCGTGCCTGAGCCTGTTCT
>DMTA01000292.1 GCA_003454835.1 Achromobacter sp.
GATCCTGATCACGCAGCACATGCCGGCCGGCTTTACGCTGTCGTTAGCGCAGCGCCTGGACGCGCTGTGCGCCGTGACCGTGCGCGAGGCCGTGCATGGCGAACGTGTGCTGCCGGGCCACGTGTACCTGGCGCCGGGCGGTGAAATGCACATGCGGCTGGGACGCAGCGGCGCCAACTACGTCATCGAGCTGGAAGCCAGCGAGCCGGTCAACCGCCACCGTCCGTCCGTGGACGTGCTGTTCAACTCCGCGGCCGTCGCGGCGGGCAAGAACGCCATCGGCGTGATCCTGACGGGCATGGGCAAGGATGGCGCCACCGGCATGCTGGCCATGCACCGGGCAGGCGCGCACACGATCGCGCAGGACGAAGCAAGCTGCGTGGTCTTCGGCATGCCCCGCGAGGCCATTGCCATCGGGGCTGCAAGTGAAGTGGTGCCGTTGTCGGCGATGAGCGAACGCATTCTGACTCGCCTGGGCGACCGTGGGCACCGCGTTTAACGCGGGCTGACGCCACGATCGGTCTCAAGCAAATTTTTTCTGGAGTGAAAGATGGTAGACAAGGGCCTGAAGATTCTGGTGGTGGATGACTTCCCCACCATGCGGCGGATCATCCGCAACCTGCTCAAAGAGCTGGGTTTTGAAAACGTGGATGAAGCCGAAGACGGCGCCATTGGCCTGGAGAAGCTGCGCAACGGCGGCTTCCAGTTCGTGGTGTCCGACTGGAACATGCCCAATCTGGACGGTCTGGAGATGCTCAAGCAGATCCGCGCCGACGCGTCGCTGGCTTCGCTGCCGGTGCTGATGGTGACGGCGGAAGCCAAGAAGGAAAACATCGTTGCCGCAGCCCAGGCCGGCGCCAACGGTTACGTGGTCAAGCCTTTCACCGCGGCAACGCTGGAGGAAAAGCTGAACAAGATCTTCGAAAAGATTGGCGGGTGAGGTGTGCGATGAGCTCAACGGAAACAGTTGACCCGGCAGAGTCGCCCGACCTGATCCATCGCATCGCCTCGCTCACCCGCATGCTGCGCGACAGCATGCGCGAACTGGGCCTGGATCAAGCGATCAAGGACGCCGCCAATGCAATCCCCGACGCGCGCGACCGTCTGCGGTATGTGGCGCAGATGACAGAGCAGGCCGCCAATCGTGTGCTCAACGCCACCGAGCAGGCGGGTCCGATTCAGGACAACATGTCGCGTTCGGCGCAGGCGCTGGATAGCCGCTGGCAGCAATGGTACGACCAGCCGCTGGAAATGCCGGAAGCGCGCGAACTGGTGCAGGACACGCGCGCCTTCCTGGCGGACGTGCCCAAGCAGACGCAGCAGACGCAGTCCAAGCTGATGGAAATCATCATGGCGCAGGATTTCCAGGACCTGACGGGCCAGGTCATCATGCGCATGATGGACGTGGTGGGCGCGATCGAACGCGAACTGCTGCAGGTGCTGCTGGACAACGTGCCGCAAGAGCGTCGCGATGAAGCCAACAGCCTGCTCAACGGTCCGCAGATCAACCCGCAGGGCAAGACCGACGTGGTCACCAGCCAGGACCAGGTCGACGACCTTCTGGCCAGCCTGGGCTTCTGAGCCCGGCTTTCGCAACGACCGGCGTTGGCGGGAAGACGAAAGTCTTTCCGCCCGCATGCTCCAGAGGCGCCGTTTGTTGCGCGCGGTTGCGCGGGTGTCGGAGACCGGCGTGCTAGCCCGGTGTCCGACACCTTCCAGCATGCCGCCCCGCAAATGCATTCCTTTGGCCTCCCTCTCATGACGTATTCCCTAAGGGCGCAAACGCTGCCCGGCCGATAGACTCCTGCCAACAATAATCGGGGCCTTGCAGCGCAAGACAAGGCGCGCTTTGCGCGTCAGGCCACGGATGCCCAAAGCAGGCGGTCCGGGCCAGGGAGAGGAGGTTCACTGTGGCCAGATCCGTATTCCGCCTGGGCGGCATGTGGGGCTTGTTGCGTCGGCTCAATCGCGGCGACGCGATGCTGTCGGAGCGCGCCCTGTCTTTCAGTCCGGCCGCATGGCCGCTGTACCGTTTCCTGGCGCAGATCCGCCTGCGGGTCATGACCGTGCGCCAATCCAGCATCGAAATCGCGCTCAACGCGGCGCGCACGCAATTCCAGGCGGGGCGCTGTTCGCTGCTGGCTCGCGAGCAGGCCAGGGCTGCCGAGGCTCTGGCTGCCAGCGGCGCGCAGATTGCGGACCTGTCCGCTTCCACTTCCACGCATGCCCGCGATATCGCAGCCGTTTCCGGCCAGAACCTGCATGCTGCGCAGCAGGCGCTGGCCGAGCTTTCCGACGTCAAGGCGCGCGTCGACCGCATGACGCGCGAGATGGCAGCCTTTACCGACGTGGTGGGGCAACTGGCCGCCCGCGCGCAGTCGGTGGGCGACATCAGCAAAGCAATCAAAGGCATTGCGCTGCAGACGCAGCTGCTGGCGTTGAACGCGGGCGTCGAGGCGGCCAGGGCAGGGGACGCGGGACGGGGCTTTGCGGTGGTGGCCAGCGAAGTCGGCCGTCTGGCCGAACGCGTCAACACCGCCACTGGCGACATCGGCCGCCATACCTCGGAGATGCTGGGTCTGGTCGACTCCACCCAGCGCCAGACCGGCACGCTGCGCGAGGACGTGGACGCGTCGGGCGCGGTGCTGAACCGCACCTGTGACGGATTCGAGCGATTCGTGCGCGACTTCGACAGCATGAACCGGCAGGTGGGCGAAGTGGTGCAGGCGATCGGCGAGGTCGACGCGACCAATCACGGCATGAGCCAGGAGGTCGGGCGCATCGCGGCGCTGAGCGCGGACGTGCTTGAACGGGTCGGCAGCATGTCAGGCGAGATCGACCGCATCCGCCGCCAGACCGAAAGCGTGCAGGAAGTGCTGGCCGACATGCGCACCGGCAATACCGCGTTCGACAGCCTGTCGGCGTCGCTGGAGGCGTTTGCGGACGCGGCGGCCGGTCTGCTGCATGATGCCCGCCGGCGCGGCGTGGATGTGTTCGACCGCCACTACCAGCGCATTTCCGGCAGCGAGCCGCCGCGCTATCACACGGCGTATGACCGGGCCATCGATGAGCCGCTCACACGTCTGCTCGACAGCGTGCTGGAGGCGGTGCCGGGCGCCATCTACACGATCCTGGTGGACAACCGGGGCTACGCGCCCGCGCACAACAGCCGGTTCTCGCTGGCGCCGACCGGCGATCCGAAGGTCGACATCGTCCGGGTGCGCAACAAGCGGATCTTTGACGATCCGGTGGGCGCCCGGCTGGCCGCCAACACGGGCGCGCAGTTGTTTCAGACGTATTCGCGCGATACCGGCGAGATCGTCAACGACATTTCCCTGCCCATTTATCTGGGGCCGGAACACTGGGGCGCCGTCCGCATCGGACTGGATTACGCGCGCTTCCAGGCCATCATGGACGGGCAGGGGGCCGGCAGTCGGACGGCGCCGGCGGCGGGCTGATGGGTGGGTAATGGGGCGGTAATGGGTCGGAAATAGGTCGGAAATGGCGCCGCAGTGGGGCGGCAAATGGGTCGACAAATGGGTCGGCAATGGGTCGGCAATGGGTCGAGTAAGGGACCGGGTAATGAGGCGGGTAATGGACCGGGTAATGGGCCGGGTTGGCGTAGCGGGCTGAATCGGCCCGCCCAGGGGGGCTTGCCGGGCAGCCGGCGGCGCATCCGGGAATAGCGCCGCTTTCCCCCCGTTTCTTGGCATATCGCCAACCCCCGGCGCCTCCTAGAATCTCGGCGGGCGGCTTGCATTCCACGTCAGCGAGCCGCAACGACTCCGTAGAGCATGTCCGAAGAAAGCGACCTCGAGAAAACCGAAGCCGCCTCTGCCAGGCGCCTGGAAAAGGCGCGCGAGGAGGGGCAGATTGCGCGTTCCCGGGAACTGGGCACGTTCATGATGCTGGCCGTCGGTGTCGCCGCGATCTGGGCGAGCGGCGGGTCGCTGTACAAGGGTCTGAGCGGTGTGCTGCGTAACGGGCTGGCTTTCGATCAGCGCGTCGCGCTGGATCCCGGCGTCATGGTCGAGCAGGCGGTGAGCGGTTTCGGCCATGCGCTGCTGGTGCTGCTGCCGATCTTCGGCCTGCTGGCGGTGGTTGCGGTGCTGTCCAGCGTAGTGCTGGGCGGCCTGGTGATTTCGACCAAGCCGCTGACGCCCAATTTTTCGAAGCTCAGCCCGCTGGCCGGGTTGAAGCGCATGTTCTCGTCGCAGACGGTGGTGGAGCTGATCAAGGCGCTGGCCAAGGCGATGCTGGTCGGCGGCGTGGCGGTCTGGGTCATCTGGCGCTACCACGACGACATGATGGGCCTGATGCACGTGGCGCCGTCGGCCGCGCTGACCAAGGCGCTGAGCGTGGTGGCGATGTGCTGCGCCTTTATCGTGGCGTCGCTGCTCATCATCGTCATGCTGGACGTGCCCTGGCAGATCTGGAGCCACCTGAAGAAGCTGCGGATGTCCAAAGAGGACGTGCGCCAGGAGCACAAGGAAAGCGAAGGCGATCCGCATGTGAAGGCGCGGATCCGGCAGCAGCAGCGCCAGGCGGCCCGCCGGCGCATGATGTCCGAGGTGCCGAAGGCAGACGTCGTGGTCACCAACCCGACGCACTATGCGGTGGCGCTGAAGTACGACGAATCGAAGGGCGGCGCGCCGCGCGTGCTGGCCAAGGGCACGGGACTGATCGCCGCGAAGATCCGCGAGCTGGCCGCCGAGAACAAGATTCCCACATTGGAAGCGCCGCCGTTGGCGCGCGCATTGCATCAACACGTCGAGCTGGGGCAAGAAATCCCGGCCGAGCTGTATACCGCGGTGGCGGAAGTGCTGGCATGGGTATTCCAGCTACGATCCTGGCGCTCGGGCTGGGGGCTTGAACCCTCGGCCCCCACGAAGTTGAACGTGCCAGCCGAACTGGACCCGCAGGCAAAAACCGCAGCACAAGGAGTTTAAGGAATGAGCGCTCTGCTCACCATGTTGAAGAATAACGGCGGCACGCACGCGCGGCTGCTGGCGGGTCCCATCCTGATCGTGATGGTGCTGGGCATGATGGTGCTGCCCCTGCCCACGTTCCTGCTGGATCTGCTGTTCACCTTCAACATCGCGTTGTCCGTGATGATCCTGCTGGTGGCCATGTTCACGCGCAAGCCGCTGGACTTTGCCGCATTCCCGGCCGTGCTGCTGTTCGCGACGCTGCTGCGCCTGTCGCTGAACGTCGCGTCCACCCGGGTCGTGCTGCTGCACGGTCACACGGGTCCGGACGCCGCGGGCAAGGTGATCGAAGCCTTCGGCCACTTCCTGGTGGGCGGCAACTTCGCCGTCGGGATCATCGTCTTCATCATCCTGACCATCATCAACTTCATCGTCATCACCAAGGGTGCGGGCCGTATTGCCGAAGTCGGCGCGCGCTTCACCCTGGACGCCATGCCCGGCAAGCAGATGGCGATCGACGCGGACCTGAACGCCGGCCTGATCGGCGAAGACGAGGCGCGCAAGCGCCGCGCGGAAGTGTCGCAGGAGTCGGACTTCTTCGGCTCGATGGACGGCGCTTCCAAGTTCGTGCGCGGCGACGCCATCGCCGGCCTGCTGATCATGGCGATCAACATCATCGGCGGCCTGATCGTCGGTGTGGCGCAGCACGACATGTCGATGGGCGATTCGGCCCGCGTCTACACGCTGCTGACCATCGGTGACGGCCTGGTGGCCCAGATCCCCGCGCTGGTGATCTCCACCGCCGCCGGTGTGGTCGTGTCGCGCGTGTCGACCGACCAGGACATCGGCCAGCAGATCATCAGCCAGCTGTTCTCCAATCCGAGCGTGCTGTTCCTGACCGCCGGCATCATCGGCATCATGGGCCTCATTCCCAACATGCCCCACATCGCGTTCCTGACGCTGGCCGGCGCGCTGGGCTGGGGCGGCTGGGCGCTGCTCAAACGCAGGCAGGCCGCGGCGGTGGCCGCCGAGGAGATACCGCCCCAGGCGATCACCCAGGCGCAGGCCGCGGCTGCGGAGGCCAGTTGGGAAGACGTGTCGATGGTGGACCAGTTGGGGTTGGAAGTGGGCTACCGCCTGATTCCGCTGGTGGACCACGCCCAGAACGGCGAGCTGCTGCACCGCATCCGCAGCCTGCGAAAGAAGTTTGCGCAGGACGTGGGCTTTTTGCCGCCCGTGGTGCACATCCGCGACAACCTGGAACTCAAGCCGAACGATTACCGCATCCTGCTGTCCGGCGTGGAAGTGGGCAACGGCGTCGCGATGCCGGGTCAGTGGCTGGCCATCGATCCGGGCGGCGTGACTGTGCAGATCAAGGGCACGCCGACCACCGATCCGGCGTTCGGCTTGCCGGCGCTGTGGATCGACAGCTCACTGCGCGATCAGGCGCAGGTCGCCGGTTACACGGTGGTGGATGCGGGCACGGTTGTGGCCACGCACTTGAATCATCTGATGCATCGCCACGGCTCGAACCTGCTGGGCCGCCAGGAAGTCCAGCAGCTGCTGGACCGCATCGGCCGCGACGCGCCCAAGCTTGTGGAAGATCTGGTCCCCAAGACGCTGTCGCTCACGGCGCTGCAGAAGGTGCTGCAGGGCCTGCTGTCGGAAGAAGTGCCGATCCGCGACATGCGCACCATCATCGATACGCTGTCCGAGCACGGCCCGCGCCTGGCGGCGATGGCCGCCGGATCGGGCGGGCAGCCGGACATCAACGAGCTGATCGCGCTGACGCGCCGCGCGCTTGGCCGCGCCATCACGCAGCAGTG
>DMTA01000535.1 GCA_003454835.1 Achromobacter sp.
TTCGACAAGGCGGAACTTGCCCGCGGCACGATGGGCGCCGATCCCGCGCTGCCCGCCGGTCCCGCGCTGAGCGACGAAGAGCAGCGCCGTGTCCGCTGGTCGAAGGTGTTTGCCGTGGTGACGCCGCTGGCGTTTCTGGCCGTGATCGCCGTGATGGTGCTGCCCCGGCTGTTTCCGTCGCTACCCGCGCTGCGCGGCGGCGACGCGGCGGCGCTGGTCGGCGGCGTCGCCTTCGTGGTGATGATGTTGGTGACGCTGGCCGCCGAAGGTCCCCGCAAGATGCTGGACGTCTGCCCGGAACACGTGACGGACGGCTTCGTGTTCGCCTTCAAGGCGATGGGTTCCGTGCTGTGAGCCGCCGGGTTCTTCTTTGTGGGCGCCAATGAGACGGCCGCGCAGATCCTGGGCGTGCCCGCGGCGCAGGCGCCCGGCCTGTTGTTCGAGGTGATCTCTGCCGCGCAGCACCTGATTCCCGAGAACCATTTTCTCGTCGCTTTCGGCGTGCTCCTCGTCGGCATGATCACCGGCATCGACGGCTCGGGGTTTGCCGGCCTGCCGCTGACCGGCACGCTGTCCGGCGCGCTGGGTCCGGTGGTCGGCGTGGACCCCGCGACATTGGCGGCAGTGGGACAGATGGGCGCGGTGTGGACGGGCGGCGGGACGCTGATCGCCTGGTCTTCACTGATCGCGGTGGCGGGGTTTGCGCGGGTGAACGTGCTGTCGCTGGTGCGCGCGCTGCTCTTGCCCGTGCTGCTGGCGCTCTTCGTCTCGACGATCTGCGCCGTGTTGATCTGGAGTTGAATGGCGCGCTTTCGCGCAAAAAAAGCTCCCGCATGGGAGCTTTTTTGCTGGCGGCGCGGTGGGGTTTCCACCGATCATCGCGCAGTGATTAAAGTATACAATGTTCTGAAAATGGCCTAAACGCCTCGCGCCCGGCCACGCCGGCCCAGACTCAATCAAGGAAGCGCTCCCGTGGACGATCTCTCGCAGCAAATCTTTTTGAATTACATCGGCGGCAACTGGACGCCCGGCGTCTCGGGCAAAACCGCACCGAACCGCAACCCGGCCGACACCGACGAAGTGGTCGGACATTTCCAGGTGTCCGGCGCCGAGGACGCGCAACAGGCCGTGCAGGCCGCCGCGGCGGCCTTTGCCGCGTGGCGCGACACGCCGATCTCCAAACGCGCGGCCATCCTGTTCCGGGCGGCCCAGCATCTGGAAGACAATGCCGAATCGATCGCCCGCGAACTGACCCGCGAAGAAGGCAAGGGTGTGAATCTGGCCAAGGACGAAGTCTTGCGGTCCGCGCAGACGATCCGCTTCTATGCCGTCGAAGGCCAGTCCTTCACGGGCGAGACTTATCCCAACGACGACCCGGACATGATCGTCTACAGCCAGCGCGAGCCGCTGGGCGTGGTGACGGTGATCTCCCCCTGGAACTTCCCCATCTCGATTCCGGCACGCAAGATCGCGCCGGCGCTCATCACGGGCAACACGGTGGTGTTCAAGCCCTCGTCCGACGCCCCGATGTCGGGCTATCGCCTGACCGAGGCCTTCGTGCGGGCCGGCCTGCCTGCCGGCGTGCTGAATTTCCTGACGGGTCCCGCGGGCGCGGTTGGCGAAGCCATCACGGGGGCGAGCCAGGTGCGCGCCATCTCGTTCACCGGCTCCACGGCCGCCGGCGAGCAGATCCACCGCACGGCGGGCCTGACCACGCGCACGCAGATGGAGCTGGGCGGCAAGAACCCGTTGATCGTGCTGGCCGATGCCGACCTGGACCGCGCGGTGGATCTGGCGGTCAAGGGCGGTTTCTCGCTGAGCGGCCAGGCGTGCACCGGCACCAGCCGCGTGCTGGTCGACCGCAAGGTGATTCAGGCCTATACGGAAAAGCTGCTCGCCAGGATCAAGACGCTGACCATCGGCAACGGCCTGGAAGGCAACTTCGACCTGGGTCCGCTGGCCACCGCCCGCCAGCTCGACAACGTGCTGGGCTACATCGAACTGGGCAAGCAGGAAGCCACGCACCTGCACGGCGGCGATCGCCTGACAGGCCCGGGTTTCGACCGCGGCTATTACGTGACGCCCGCGCTTTTTGCCGGGGTGACTCAGCAGATGCGCATTGCCCGCGAAGAGATCTTCGGTCCGGTGATCGCACTGATCGAGGTCGACGGCTATGAAGACGCCATCGCGCAGGCCAATGACACGGAATACGGCCTGTCGGCCGCCATCGCCACCACCGACGCGCGTTACGCGCACCGTTTTGCCCGCGACATCCAGGCCGGCACCGTGAAGATCAATCGCACCACCACCGGCAACCTGATCAACGCGCCATTTGGCGGCTTAAAGCATTCCAGCACCTCCACGTTCCGCGAATCCGGCCGCGTGGGTCTGGAGTTCTATACCCAGATCAAGACCGTCTACCGCGCCGGCTGACGACTTATTCATCCAAAGAGGCTTTGCATATGAAACAGATCTATCGGCTGGAACTTGAAGAAGCGCGCGTCATGGTGCGCGCCGCCATCGCCAAGTCGCAGGAAATCGGCGTGCTGGAGTCCATCTGCATCGTGGACGACGGCGGCTACCCGATTGCGCTGGAGCGCATGGACGGCGCCCGCATCACGGGTCCGCAGATCGCCTGGAACAAGGCGTTCACCGCCGCCGGCCACAAGCGCTCGACTCACCTGTTCAACACGCCGCCCAACGGTCCCGCACTGCCCGGCAACGAAGCCTTCGGCATCCAGTGGAGCTTCGACGGCAAGTTCGCGGTGTTCGTCGGCGGTTTTCCCATCGTCGTGAACGGCGAGGTGATCGGCGGCGTGGGCCTGAGCGGCGGCAACGGCGAACAGGACACGAAGGCGGGCCTGGCGGCGCTGGCTGCGCTGGGCGAAATGCTTGAGCCGCGCGGCATGAAGGTGCTGGTCGAAGCGGACATCAAGAAGTAGGCGAGGGCGCCATGGCATACCGCGTGCACATCCTGGAAACCGAAACCGCCTTCGAGGTCGAAGATGGCGAAACCGTGCTGCAAGCCGCGGAGCGCTCGGCGGTGAAGCTGCCGCACGAATGCACGTTCGGCGGCTGCGGCACCTGCCGTATCAAGCTCGAATCGGGCACTGTCCGGTACGACGAATTTCCCATGGCGCTGACGCCGGAAGAGGCCGAACAGGGCTACGCGCTGGCGTGCCAGGCGCAACCGGCGAGCGACCTGTGCATCAGCGTGGCCACCAGCCGGCAGGTCTTTCCCGAGCCGCGGCGCATCCCCGCCACGATCCACCGCATCGATCGCTATTGCGACGACGTCATCCACCTGACCCTGGCGCTGCCAGGCGATGGCATGGATTACGTGCCTGGCCAGTACATGAACGTGGTGCTCCCGGACGGCGAGACGCGCAGCTTCTCCATGGCGTCGGCGCCGGCGGGCAACCTGATCGATTTTCACGTGCGCCGCATTCCCGGCGGCCGCTATACCGACCAGTGGCTGGGACAGGCCAGCGCGGGCGCGCCGGTGGAGATCGAGGCGCCGCTTGGCGTCTTCAGCTATCACGAGGAAGATTGGCGCCCGCTCATCATGATGGCCACAGGCACCGGCGTTGCGCCGATCAAGGCGATTCTTGAATCGCTGCTGGACAACGAGGACTGCCCGCCCGTGACGCTGTATTGGGGCATGCGCACCGAGGCGGACCTATATCTGCGCGACGAGATCGAAGGCTGGGCCGGGCGGCTGTACGAGTTCAATTTCGTGCCCGTGCTGTCGCGCGCGGGGGCGGACTGGCAGGGACGGCGCGGCTACGTGCAGCATGCGGTCCTGGAAGACCACGACGACCTGGCGGAACATGCGTTCTATCTATGCGGCGCGCCAGAGATGATTCGCCAGGCCAAAAGCCTGTTGGCCGAACGCGGCGCCAGTCTGGATCATATGTACGCGGACAGCTTCACGTTCCAGCACGCGCTGGCTGCAGCTTGAACATGCCCGCCCGGCCGGCGGCGAGTAGCCGGCCGGGCGGGCAACGATTTGCCGGTCAGAATTCGCCGTCTCCGTAACGCAAGCCTAGCGATACACCAGCACCGGCAGCCGCGTCCGTGCCAGCACGCGCTGCGTCTCGCTACCCAGCAAGAAGCCCGTCATGCCGTGCCGCCCGTGCGAGCCCATCACGATCAGGTCGCACCCGGATTTCTGCGCCGTCTCCACGATGGCTTCGTGCGGATGGTCATTCACCATGACGATGGCCTCGCAAGGCACCAGCGCGTGCCGCGCCTCGGTTTCAAGCCCGTCCAGATACGCCTGCGCATTCTTGCGCGCCTGGTCGGTGTGATGGCCTTCGGTAGTGCCCAGCATTTCGGCCTGGTAAACCAGCAGGTGGTCTTCCGGAATGGCGCGAAGAAGGGTAATGGTGGCGCCCATTTCCTTGGCGAAAACGAGCGCGCGCTTGAATGCCGACTCGGACAGCAGGGATCCGTCCACGGCGATGAGCAAGTGCCTGTACATGTTGCCTCTCCTTTAGGTAAAGGAATGTCCAGCAACGGCGAATCCAGTATAGGCCTGCGGGCAGGCGCAAGCCAATCCGGCATAAGGCGGATTGCCCGGTGTCTGACACCGCCGAGGCACTGCCCCAAAGTGACGGCCCTCTCCTCTGGGTGTCAGGCACCCCTCCTTTTGCCCCCCGCCGGCGCTTCCAAACGGCCAGCGTTAGGCATATATTGTCTTCGCGATATCCGGCGGTTCCCTCCTGGCTTGTGGCGTCTTGCTCTGTGTGCGGAGAACGGAAATGCGGCGACTGCGAACGTGGTTCTTCGGCCTGATCTGCCTGGGGCTGTCACTCTCTTTTCCCGCCATGGCGCAGACCAAGCTGAGCAACGCTCAGCTTGATCAGTTGATGGCGCCAGTGGCGCTCTATCCGGACGCGCTGCTGTCGCAGATCCTGATGGGATCCACGTACCCCGATGACGTCGCGGCGGCGGCCAAATGGTCGGCCGCGAACGCCAACCAGTCTGGCGACGACGCCGTGCGCGCCGTCGACGCCGAAACCTGGGATCCCAGCGTCAAGTCGCTGGTGGCCTTTCCCTCGGTCATGGACATGATGGGCCGCGAGCCCGGCTGGGTGAAGTCCGTGGGCGACGCGTTCCTGGCGCAACCCGAAGCCGTCATGGATTCCGTTCAGCGGCTGCGCACACAGGCGCAAAAGGCCGGCAACCTGAAAAGCACGCCGCAGCAGACGGTCAAGACCACCACCGCCAATGAGAAGACTGTCGTGGTGATCGAACCGGCCGATCCCCAGGTGGTCTACGTGCCCAGTTACAACCCTTCGGTGGTCTACGGCGCGTGGGCATACCCCTCGTATCCGCCTTATTACTATCCCCCGCCGCCGGGGTCGGTGTTTGCGAGCTCGCTGGTGGCCGGGATCGGATTCGGCATTGGCGTGGCGGCGATCAATTCAATGTGGGGCGACGCCAACTGGGGCCGAGGAGACGTCGATATCGATGTGAACCGCTACAACAACATCAACGTCAACAACCGCATCGACCGCGACAACATCAACAACAACCGTTCGACCTGGCAGCACAACGCCGCCAATCGCGGCAATACGCCCTATGCGGATCAGGCCAGCCGCCAGCGCTTCGATAGCCAGCGGCAGGCCGGTCTGCAGAACCGGGCTCAGGCGGGCGGCCAGAGTCAACGGGCCGCCGGCGCGGCGCCGGCGGCAGGATCCCGCGAGGCC
>DMTA01000273.1 GCA_003454835.1 Achromobacter sp.
CCGTGCGCCTGGCCGTGCGTCCGCTGACGCGGCTGGCCCGCGCGGCCGAGGAACTGGATCCCGACCAAAAAAGCCCCCTGCTCGACGAAGCCGGACCCGCCGAAGTCGCGCACGCCGCCGTCGCCTTCAACGCCATGCAGGACCGCATCGCCGCGCATCTGGCCGAGCGCATGCAGATGCTGGGCGCCATCTCGCACGACCTGCAAACGCCCATTACGCGCATGAAACTGCGCACGGAGTTCATGGATGCGTCCACCGACCGCGACAAGCTGGCGCAGGATCTGAACGAAGTGGAACGGCTGGTGCGCGAAGGCATCGACTATGCGCGCAGCGCGCACGGCAAGACCGAGCAGCCGGCGCGGATCGATCTGAATGCCTTTCTGGATAGCCTGGTGTGCGACTACCAGGACACGGGCAAGGATGTGACTTTGCTGGGCGACGCGGTTCCGCCGCTGTTGACGCGTCCCCATGCTTTGCGGCGCATCCTGGGCAATCTCATCGACAACGCCTTGAAGTTCGCGGGGGCCGCCGAGGTGCGCGTGGCGGCGTTGAACGATTCGACGTTGTCCATCCACGTACTGGATCGCGGCCCGGGCATTCCGGCTGACGAACTGGACGCGGTGCTGCAACCGTTTTACCGGTTGGAAAGCTCCCGCAATCGGGACACAGGCGGGACGGGCCTGGGCCTGGCGATCGCGCATCAGCTTGCAGAGGCGCTGGGCGGCAGGCTGATCCTGACCAATCGCGAAGGCGGCGGACTGTCGGCGGAAGTCAGGATCGCGCCGCTCGCTGCGTAGTTTTCGTCGTCAGGCGTCGCGCAGCGCGCCCGACTGCAGCAGCGGCTTCAGGATGCCTGCGGTGTACAGCCGCGCCAGATTCACCAGGAAATCCGTGAAGTCCGTCTTGGCCGCGTGGTCTGCGCTATCGGAAATCACGCGCATCACGGCAAACGGCACGCCGAATTCGTGGCACACCTGCGCCATCGCCGCGCCTTCCATTTCCAGGCACAGCGCATCGGGCAGGCGCTGGCGAAGGTCGTGCGCCAGATCGTTGTCGTTGACGAAGATATCGCCGGTCGCGATCAGGCCATGATGAACGCGCGGCTGAGTGCCCGCGCCCGGCAGGCCACCCTTGGCCGCGAAGTCACGCGCGCTATCCAGCAACAATCCACTCAGCGCGGCATCGGCGTCGAAGCGCTCGCGACCCAGCAAGGGGATCTCATGCCGGCCGAACAACGGCCGCGCGTCCATGTCGTGCTGCATCAAGGCATCGGCCACGACCACGTCGCCCACGCGCACCTGCGGATGCAGCCCGCCCGCTAAACCCGTGAACAGCACGCGCGACACGCCGAACTCCTGGATGACGATCGACGCCGTCGCCGCCGCAGCCACCTTGCCGATCCGGCTGAGTGCGATCACGCAGGGCGTGCCCCACAGCGTGCCCACCTGAAAGTCGCGCATGGCGATGCGGCGCGTTTCCGCGCCGGGGTCCATGGCCGCGAGCAGGTCGGCGATTTCTTCGTGCAGCGCGCCCAAAATGGCGAGACGTCCCATGTATGTAATTTCCGTGATCGTTGCTGGATCATTGCTTGATGCGGCCCGAGCCGCCAGCGCGCAACATACCCCAATGCCGCCGCGCCCGCCAATGGCCGGGTTCTGTATCGCAGCGTATCTGGACCGGTCCTGGATACGCGGTAATGCCATCCCGGCCCGGCGCCGACACATGACCGATACAGCCGCTTGATGCAATGCAGGCTCTCAACCCCCGGCACGGCCACGCCGCGCCGATCATCCTGGAGTCATCATGGCCAAGCAACTCGAGCAGGTCCTCTACACCGCCCACACCCACACCACTGCCGGCCGCGAAGGCGCGGGTCGCAGCAGCGACGGCGCGCTGGACGTCACGCTCAGCACGCCCGGTTCCGGCAAGCCCGGCACCAATCCCGAACAGCTGTTTGGCGTGGGCTACTCGGCCTGCTTCATGGGCGCGATCAAGCGCGCCGGCGCCACGCACAACATCACCGTGCCGCGCGACATCGCCATCGACGCCAGCGTGTCGCTGGGCAAGGTCGACAACGGCGCCAACTTCGCGCTCGGCGTCACGCTGGCTGTTTCGCTGCCGGGATTGACCGGGGAGCAGAAGCAGTTGCTGGTCGAATCGGCGCACCAGCTTTGTCCGTACTCGCGCGCGATTCGAGACAACATCGACGTGCAATTCCAGATCGTGTGAACGGGGGATTGTCCCTGTTTGCAACGGCCGCCTTCGGGCCGCTTTTTTTCTTGTCTTGGATACCATCCGCAAACGCTTCGGATGGCTCCTGATGCTGTAGTAAAGGCGTACTCTTGAAAACGGTACGCCGCGCAGAACGCCGCCAGCACGCAATGTCGCGTACGCGGGGCTAGGCACAAAGGCGGTGTACGAACATGCAGCAGGGAAACCCCGCGCCCTGCCTTGGACACGCCGCGTGCTAGCTTGCCTCACGCAGGCGTTGTCCCAGCCGGCAGCATAGGTATCGCAAGCCTTTATCTGTGTGTGGGGAGACGATCATGGTGAAGAATCTTGCCGTATTCTTCGACGGCACGTGGAACGAACCCAACGACCGCACCAACGTCTACGAGCTCTACAAAGCCGCGCCCGAGACCAGCACGCAGGAAACGTTCTACATCGAGGGCGTGGGGACACAAGGCCAGGGTTTGTGGTCCGCCATCGACAAATTCATGGGCGGCGCGTTCGGCGCAGGCCTGTCGGCCAACATTCGCGAAGGTTACCGCTGGCTCTGTCAGCGCCACGAGCCCGGCGACCGCATCTTCCTCTTCGGTTTCAGCCGCGGCGCGTATTCCGCGCGCAGCCTGGCGGGCATGGTGCGCAAATGCGGTCTGCTCAAGGAACCCACCGACAACAACGTCTCCGAAGCCTACTCTCTCTACCGCGACGACTGCACCCCATCGTCCCTGGAAGCCGCCGCCTTCCGCGACCGGTTTTCGCGCGACACCGACCTGCACTTCGTCGGCGTGTGGGACACCGTCGGCAGCCTGGGCATCCCCGTCGGCGGCGTCTCCTTTCCTGGCTTCTCCAGTTTCTACAACTTCCACGACACGGAACTGAGCAACCACGTCCTGAACGCCTACCACGCCATCGCCACCAACGAATACCGCGAGCCGTACTTCCCCACGCTATGGACCCGCCGCGCCGGCTCCCCGCCACGGCCGGCGCATCTGCCCGTGGAACAACGCTGGTTCATCGGCGCGCATTCGGACGTGGGCGGCGGATATCAGGATGGGAGCTTGCAGACGCTGCCGGCGGCGTGGCTGCAGGAGAAGGCAAGACAGGCGGGACTGGAGACGGGGACGGTGCAGCGGATCTCGACCGATTATGAACAGTGCGAACCGCATGATTCGTACAAGGAGTTCACGGAGAAGGTGCCGATTCCGGTGAAGCGGCGGCCGAGGGTGTGGGATCGGGAGACGGTGTTGAACCTGACGATCGATGATCGGTTGCTCGGGAGGTTCGAGCGGAATCAGGCGTTTTTGAAAGAGTATCCGGATTTCAGGGATGCGTTGGGGAAGTTGGAGGTGGGGAGGTAGGTTTACTCGCCAAGACCATATTTACCAAAACGTCCAGTTTGAACAGATTGATCCTGCCGCGCAGCAGATCGGTAATGCGGGGCGGTGTCACGCCGAACAGCCGCGCAGCCTGCATCTGAGTGATTCCGGACTGCTTCACGTGATTTGTCAGCGCCATCATCAAGCCAGAACGCAACTTCATGCTTTCCGCTTCCATCGGCGTACTCTCGATGGCGTCCCACACGCTTGAAAACAATAGGCGCTGCGCGCCGACAACCCTTGATTCGTCAGACATGTAATCACTCTATGGGTAAGAAGTGAAAAATGTCGCAGGGCTCCGCTTTAGTGTCGACAGGACTTAGTCTTAATCAGCGACGGTCCTGCGCAGAATCACCCCGCCACATACCCCAACGCCACGCTGGCCGCCAGCGCCTCGCGCTTTACCGCGGCCACCACCGCCCCGCCCTCGGACACATCAAATCCGCCCGTCGCGCCCAGCGCGGTCAATACCGCGCAGACCCGGCCGGTATGGTCATACAGCGGCGCCGACACCGCGCTGATGCCGCGCAGATTGGTGTCTTTCACGGTGGCGCATCCTGCCGCCCGCACATCGCGCCGCAAGACGCCGATGGGATCGTCGCGATCCA
>DMTA01000274.1 GCA_003454835.1 Achromobacter sp.
TTTGGGGGCATGCTGCTGATCGTGCGGCCCGGCGGCGACCTGCCGCTGCTGGGTACGTTGCTGATGGCGGTGTCGGCGGTCAGCTATGCGATCTTCCAGGTGCTGACGCGCAAGCTGTCGAACAAGGTGCCGGGGCCGGTGCAGTATGCATACACGGCCTTCATCTGCCTCATCGTGACGGCGCTGCCGGCGCCCTTCTTCCTGCCCGATCCCTGGCCCGGCCCGGCGGACACGGCCATCATTCTTGCGCTGGGCGCGTGCAGCGGGCTGGCGCAGATTCTGCTGATCGCCGCCTTCCAGCGCGTCCCGGCCGCGACGCTGGCGCCCCTGAACTACTTTCAGCTGCTGCTGGCGCTGGGCTTCAGCACGTTCTGGTTCCAGCGCCCGCCAGACGCGCTGGCGCTGGCGGGCATGGGGCTCATCATGGCGGCCGGGATGTTTCTGGCGCTGCGCCCCCTTAGCAGTCCATCGACGCCGACAACATGAATGTTGGGCGCTTAGCTGGTTTCGCGCTGGACCAGTTCGAAACCC
Source organism: Achromobacter sp. (assembly GCA_003454835.1). GTDB lineage: Bacteria > Pseudomonadota > Gammaproteobacteria > Burkholderiales > Burkholderiaceae_B > Achromobacter. Next base: position 532 of record DMTA01000274.1, read on the forward strand.
AGATCCACGTGCCGCTCGGGCACGGGTTCGCCTGCCAGATGCTGCATGAGCAATTGCGCGGCGGATAGCCCGATCTGATAGCGCGGCGTAGCAATGGTGGACAGCGGCGGCGTGGTCCAGGCCGTGCCCGCCAGGTCATGGAAGCCGACGATCGCCATCTGCGCCGGCACCTGCAGCCCATCCCGGCCGCATTGGAACACCGCGCCCTGCGCCAGGTCGTCGTTGCAGAAGAACACGGCATCGCAATCCGGGTGGCGCGCGTGCAGGTCCTGCATCAGCGCGGCGCCCAGGCTGATCGACGATTTCTCCGGCGTCATGATTTCGAGCGCCGCGTCATACAGACCCGCATCGCGCAGCGCCTGCCGGCACCCTTCGCAGCGGCGCAGCGACCGGGGATCCAGCTGGGCGCCAATGATGCCGATGCGGTGGTAACCGCGTTCCACCAGATGGCGGCCGGCGGCGTAGCCCGAGTCGAACTGCGAGAACCCGACGCTCATGTCGTCGTCGCCATCCAGCGTCTCGATCGTGTGCACCGTGGGAATCGCCTGCGCGCGCAGCAGTTCCCAGACGCCCGGATTGTGGTCGATGCCGGTCAACACCAGCCCGTCGGGCGAGTGCTGCAGGTACTTGCGCAGCAGCGCCTCTTCTTCGTCAGGCGAGTAGCCCGTCACGCCGATCAGCATGTGATAGCCATGCTGGTCCAGCACGTCCTTGATGCCCGTGATGATGTCCACGAAGACCACGTTGCTCAGCGACGGGATCAGCACCACGATGGTCTGCGACCGCGCCGACGCGAGGGCGCTGGCGGCGTGGTTGGGTACATAGCCCAGTTCCTGGCACACCCGCGCGATGTGCTGGCGCAGGTCTTCCCCCACCTTGTCCGGCGTGCGCAGCGCCCGCGAGACCGTGATGGCGCTGACGCCGACGCGCCGCGCAACGTCCTGCATGGTGACGCGGCCGGCGCGCGAGCTTCGGGGTTTGCGGATGGACATGGACCCTCGCGGTGAATGCAAGCGCGTAGTCTGACGGAAAAAAAGAGGCTTGCCAAAGCAAAAATGTTAGCGCTAACATGATCCGCGTCAAACGATTAAAAAACTCCGGAAAAACGGAGAGGAGACAAACATGCAAGCTTCCCCACTGGGGCGGCCGGGGCCATCGCGTCCCGGCCGGTCGCCGCTGGCCCGCGCCGCGGACTGGTGTTTCGTGCTGCAGACCTGGCTGATGGTGGCCTGTCTGATCGTGATGGTCGTGCTGCTGTTCGGCAACGTGGCGCTGCGCTATCTCTTTAACTCCGGCATCAACGTGTCCGACGAGGTCTCGCGCCTTGCCTTTGTCTGGATGATCTTCCTGGGCGCGGTGATCGCGCTGCGCGAACACCAGCACATCGGCGTCACCATGCTGGTCGAACGCTTCGGCCCGGGCGCGCGCCGCGTGTCGCACATTGCCTGCCAGCTGATGATCCTGTGGGTGCTGTGGCTGATGGCCGAAGGCGGCTGGGTCCAGACGGTGATCGGCATGGATACCGTGCTGCCCGTCACCGGCATGCCGCTGGCCGTCTTCAACGCGGCGGGACTCTATGCCGCCGTGGCGATGGGCATCCTGACGCTCATCGACCTGGTCCGCGTGATTGCGGGCGGACCGCTGCCGGCGGAATCCAGTCCGGAAGACCCGGCGGTCTGACCCGGCCCCTCCCCGCCCCCACTCATTCGCCCGGATATCCGCAATGATCCTGACCGTCTTCCTAGTCGTGCTGCTGGGGCTGATCGCCCTGGGCATGCCGATCGCCTTCGCGCTCATCATCAGCGCGATCGTCATGATGTTCCAGCTGGATTTCTACGACACCCAGCTCCTCGCCCAGAACATGCTGTCCGGCGCCAACAGCTTCACGCTGATGGCCGTGCCGCTATTCATGCTGGCTGGCGAACTGATGAACGCCGGCGGCATTTCGCGCCGCATTGTGCATCTGGCCAACACGTTCGTGGGCCACATCCAGGGCGGCCTGGGTTATGTGGCCATTTTCGCCAGCGTGCTGCTGGCGTCGCTGTCGGGCTCGGCCGTGGCCGATGCCGCGGCGCTGGGCTCGCTGCTGATCCCCATGCTGCGCGAAAAAGGCTATGACGCCGGTCAGGCGTCGGGCCTGATCGCCTCGGGCGGCATCATCGCGCCCATCATTCCGCCGTCGATCTCGTTCATCATCTTTGGCGTCGCCACCAATGTGTCGATCACCAAGCTGTTCTTCGCCGGCATCGCGCCGGGCCTCATGATGGGGCTCACGCTGGTGGCGGTGTGGACCTGGGTTGCGCGCAAGCACGGCAGTATCACGCCCTCGCCTCGCGAGCCCTGGAGCAACCGCCTGAAGGCGCTGCGCGGCTCGCTGTGGGCGCTGTTCCTGCCGGTCATCATCATCGGCGGCCTGCGGGGCGGCATTTTCACGCCCACGGAGGCGGCGGTCGTCGCCGCCGTGTATGCGCTGCTGGTCAGCCTCTTCGTCTACCGCGAGATCGGCTGGCGCGACCTGGGACCGCTCTTCGTCAATGCCGCGCGCACCACCGCCGTGGTCATGTTCCTGGTGGCGGCCGCCATGGTCTCGTCTTACATGATCACGCTGGCGGACCTGCCGCAGGACCTGATCGCGCTACTTGAGCCGGTCATGGATCAGCCCAAGCTGCTGATGTTTGCGCTGCTGATCCTGCTGACGCTGGTAGGCACGGTGATGGATCTGACGCCGACCATTCTGATCCTCGCCCCGGTGCTCATGCCCGTCGTCATCAAGGCGGGGATCGACCCCGTCTACTTCGGCGTCATGTTCGTCATGGTCGGCAGCGTCGGCCTGCTGACTCCCCCGGTGGGCACCGTGCTCAACGTGGTTTGCGGCGTGGCCCGCATCAATATGGAAACCATCTGCAGAGGAGTGTGGCGCTACGTCGTGGCCTACACACTGCTGCTGATCCTGCTGGTGATCTTCCCTGAACTGATCACCGTACCCGCACGCTGGATGCACTAGCGGCACTTGCCCCCCCGAGGAGAAACACCATGATCAAGCAATTCAAGACCCGCATTCTTGTCCTAGCGACGGTGCTGTCCTGCACCGTCGCCGGCGTGGCCGCGGCCGCGGACGTCAAGCCGCGCCTCATCCGCTTTGGCTACGGACTGAACGAGGAAAGCGTGCAGGGCCGCGCGGCCCGCCATCTGGCGCAGGAACTTGAAAAAGTCAGCGGCGGCAAGCTCAAGATGCGGACCTTCGGCTCGGCCAACCTAGGCTCGGACGAGCAGATGCAGAGCGCGCTGGTGGGCGGCGCGCAGGAAATGATGGTGGGGTCCACCGCGCCGCTGGCGGGCATGGTCAAGGAATTCGGCGTGTTCGACCTGCCGTTCCTGTTCAACAGCGAAAAAGAGGCCGACGCGGTGCTGGACGGCCCGCTCGGGCAGGATCTGCTGAAGAAGCTGGAAGCCAAGGGCCTGGTCGGCCTGGTCTACTGGGAAAACGGCTTTCGCAACATGACCAATTCCAAGCGGCCGATCACGCGTGCCGAGGACCTGCAGGGCATCAAGCTGCGCGTCATGCAGAACCAGATCGCGTTGGGTGTGTTCAACACGCTGGGCGCCAACGCGGTGCCGATGCCGTTCTCGGAACTGTTCACCGCGCTGGAAACGCGCACGGTGGACGGCCAGGAAAATCCCATCACCACGATCCAGAGCAGCAAGTTCTACGAGGTGCAGCCCTACCTGACCATCACGCGCCACGTCTACACGCCCTGGGTGGTGATGGCGTCCAAGAAGTGGTGGGACACGCTGTCGCCAGAAGAGCAGAAGCTGATCCGCCAGGCCGCCGCATCGTCGCGCGACTTTGAACGGCAGGACAGCCGCGCCGATTCCACCAAGGCCATGGGCACGCTTGAAAAGAACGGTATGAAGATCAACACCGTCACGCCGGAAGAAGTGGCCCGCATGCGCCAGAAGGTGCAGCCCGTGGTCGACAAGTACACCCAGGAGCTCGGCCCGGAACTGGTCAAGCAACTGAACGACGAAATCCAGAAGGCGCGCAACTAGCGTCCCTGGTGGCCCGGATCCGCTTTTGGTCCGGGCCAGTACGCAACCGAAGCGAGACAGCCATGTCCCAGACACCCCGCCGACTGCGCAGCCAGAAATGGTTCGACGATCCTTCGCACGCCGACATGACGGCGATCTACGTCGAGCGCTATCTCAACTATGGCCTGACGCGCCAGGAACTGCAGTCGGGGCGGCCGATCATCGGCATCGCGCAGACCGGCAGCGACCTGGCGCCCTGCAACCGGCACCATCTGGCGCTGGCCGAACGCATCAAGGCGGGCATCCGGGACGCCGGCGGCATCCCGATGGAGTTTCCGGTGCATCCGCTGGCCGAACAGGGCCGGCGGCCCACCGCGGCGCTGGATCGCAATCTGGCGTATCTGGGTTTGGTTGAGATCCTGCACGGCTATCCGCTGGACGGCGTGGTGCTGACCACCGGATGCGACAAGACCACGCCCGCGTGCCTGATGGCCGCGGCCACCGTGGACATCCCGGCCATCGTGCTGTCCGGCGGTCCCATGCTGGATGGCTGGCATGAGGGACAGCGCGTCGGATCGGGCACCGTCATCTGGCACGCGCGCAACCTGATGGCCGCGGGCAAGCTGGACTACGAAGGTTTCATGACGCTGGCCACGGCGTCGTCGCCATCGATCGGCCACTGCAACACCATGGGCACCGCCCTGTCCATGAACTCGCTGGCCGAAGCGCTGGGCATGTCGCTGCCCACCTGTGCCAGCATTCCCGCGCCGTATCGCGAACGCGGCCAGATGGCCTATGCCACCGGCATGCGCATCTGCGACATGGTGCGCGAGGACCTGCGGCCGTCGCACATCATGACGCGGCAGGCGTTCGAGAACGCCATCGTCGTCGCCTCGGCGCTGGGCGCGTCCAGCAACTGCCCGCCCCACCTGATCGCGATCGCGCGCCACATGGGCGTCGACCTGAGTCTGGACGACTGGCAACGGCTGGGCGAAGACGTGCCGCTGCTGGTCAATTGCGTGCCGGCCGGCGAGCACCTGGGCGAAGGCTTTCACCGCGCGGGTGGCGTGCCGGCCGTGCTGCACGAGCTGCTGGCGGCCGGCCGTCTGCATCCCGGCTGCGGGACCGTGTCTGGCAAGACCATCGGCGACATCGCCGCGTCGTCCAAGACCCACAACGCCGACGTCATCCGCAGCTGCGACACGCCGCTCAAGCACCGCGCCGGCTTCATCGTGCTGTCCGGCAACTTCTTTGACAGCGCCATCATCAAGATGTCGGTCGTGGGCGAGGCATTCCGCCGCGCGTATCTGTCGGAGCCCGGCTCGGAAAACGCCTTCGACGCGCGCGCCATCGTGTTCGAAGGCCCCGAGGACTATCACGCCCGCATCGAAGATCCGGCCCTCAACATCGACGAGCACTGCATTCTGGTTATCCGCGGCGCGGGCACGGTGGGCTACCCCGGCAGCGCGGAAGTCGTGAACATGGCGCCGCCGTCGCATCTCATCAAGCGCGGCATCGACTCGTTGCCGTGCTTGGGCGACGGCCGCCAGAGCGGCACGTCGGCCAGCCCGTCCATCCTGAACATGTCGCCGGAGGCCGCGGTGGGCGGCGGGCTGGCGCTGCTGCGCACGGGCGACCGGATCCGCGTGGACCTGAACCAGCGGTCGGTCATCCTGCAGGTCGATGAATCAGAACTGGAACGGCGCCGCCAGGAGCCGGCCTACGAAGCCCCGCCGTCGCAGACGCCCTGGCAGGAACTCTACCGGCAGACCGTGGGACAGCTGTCCACGGGCGGTTGTCTGGAAGCAGCGACGCTGTATTTGAAAGTGGTGGAGACGCGCGGGGATCCTCGGCATTCGCATTGAGGTATGCGGGAGGGGCGGCTTACTTTCGCGAAGACGTGTCGGCCGGGTCGGTGGCGGGGTGCTTGGACTGGCCAGAGTTCGGGCCGGTGACCGGTTCGGTTGCTGGTTCGGTTGCTGGATCGGTTGCTGGATCGGTTGCTGGTCCGGTGGCCGGTTCAGCTGCTGGATCGGTGGCCTGGCCCTCGGCACGCGGGCCGGGCCGGCTGAGCACGTAGGCCGCGCTGGCCAGAAAGAAGATGCCCACGCCGATCGCCAGCAACGGCGAGGGATTCGCGCTCCAGTAGAACAGCGCATAGCCCGCTGCCATGCCCAGGCTCGCGTATGTCTTGCCCTTGCGCGACACCGCGCCCTGTTCACGCCAGGCGCGCAGCGACGGACCGTACGTCGGACTGTCCAGCAGCCATTTTTCGAGCCGGGGCGACGAGCGCGAAAAGCACCCCACCGCCAGGATCAGGAAGATCGTCGTCGGCATCACCGGCAGAAAGGCGCCGATGACACCCAGCGCCAGCATCAGGCAGCCCAGGCATAACCAAAGTGCTCTCATCATGATGGTGTGCAGGATATCGCAAATGGGCGGGCCGGGAACCGGCTGCTTTGCAGCGCGTCCGTGGTCGGCACTGCCCCCAGCGCCTGCGCTGCACGCATTATCTGCATCGCGCCCTGCTTCGGCGGGCTCAGGATGCGGCGGGCTCCGGCATGCGGGCGCGCAGCATCCTGACGAATTCCGCATCGGGGCTGCCGCCTGCGTCACGTGATCGGTGAACCATGGCCCACGCCTCGCCATACTGGCCGCGCCAATAGTAGGCCGTGGCCCACGAGGCATACAGGTAGCCCTTGTCGGGCTCGACGGCCTCGCCCTTGCGATACCACTCATCGGAACGCGTCGTGGCCGCGATGCGCGCCTCGGGCGGCAGCGTCTTGTCTTCTGCCGCACAACGCGCCGCGATCCGGCCCGCATCCGCATAAATGCCGCGAAAAGCCGGCGGATTCCGGCTGATCGCGCGGTCCATCATGCTCATCGCCTGGCAGACCTTGCGCTGGCTTTCCAGAACCACCGCGAAACCCGCATATACCTCGGGGTTGCCGGGATTGAGCAGCCAGGCCTGATTGAAGCGCCGCATGGCCTGGCCGCGCTGGTCTTCTCGAAAAAGGCGATAGCCCTCTTCGACCCGCGCCTGCGCCGCTGCCGACGGCGATCCAAACGCCTTCACGGCCTCTGCAACCTGTTGTTCATCGCCCGCGCGCATCGCTGCGGAGGCGCGGCGATCGGCGCCGGCATACATCGGCGCGTCGTCGCCGCGCGATTGAGCCGGCGGCGGCGCCTTGATTGCGCAGCCGGGCAGCCACAGCAACTGAGCCAGAATGAACGCCTTCAACGTGCAGTGCATGGGCGGGCTTTGAATTGAGAAAGAAGGAATATACCTGCGTGGGTATTGAAGCAGGTTCGTGCAGCGCGCTGTCTTTGTGCATTACGGACTTGGTGCACCGCGGACTTGGTGTACCGCGGACTTAGCGCATCGCGGGCCTTCGTGCATCGCAGACCTGCACCGCTGACCTTCATGCACCGCTGACCTTCATGCTCGGCGAACTGACCTGCGCCGCGGACATACTGCATTTCGGTCTCACCGAATCAAGAACGCACGCAGAAAAGCAAAAAGCCGCGAAGTCATAAGACTTACGCGGCTTTTCAGGTCTGTGTCCGACTAGCTCTATCGAACACACCTTTGCAGGAATTTGGTAGGCGGTATTGGAATCGAACCAACGACCTCCACGATGTCAACGTGGCGCTCTAACCAGCTGAGCTAACCGCCTGCAAAGAAGAAGAATTATATAGTGCTTTTTTAAACTGTGCAAATCGTCTTGGAAGATTTTTTGCAGTTTTTATTGCGTTTCGGGTTCTGCGGCACTTGCCTTGCGGCTTTGCCAAACTGACCCTTGCGCAACGCGTCTGGAATTTTGGATTAACCGGTTTGGTATTACCCGATTTGGTATTACCTGATCTGGTATTAACCAATTCGGCATTAACCCAGCGGTCAATCAAACCCATTCCACACGCTTTAAAGCACTACTTCTTTTCCTTCAATTTCGTGTCTGCGCCATGTGCCGCAGCAACGAAGAACGAGATTCTATCAGAACTTTTTATTCCTTGCTCGACTTCGACGCCACTACTCACATCGACCGCCCAAGGCCGCACCGACTCGATGGCCGCGCCGACATTTTCCGCATTCAATCCACCGGACAGAATCAACGGGCGGGACATGGGATCGGCCCGCACATCGTCCAGCAACGCGTAGTCGAAACCGTGTCCGCTGCCACCATAGCCGGCACTGTAGCTGTCGAACAACCATCCCGCGGCCTGGCCGTATGCGCGGCAAGTGGCTGCAAGGTTTTCCGCCGTCTCCAGGCCGGGCGCGCCGGCACGGAAGGCCCGCAGATGGCGATGCCCGTAGCGCGCGCATTCCAGCGGCGTTTCGTCGCCGTGGAATTGCAGCAGGTCGGGCCCGACTTCGCCCAGCACCGTGCGCACCTCATCTTCTTGCGCATTCACGAAGAGCGCGACGACGTCGACAAATGCCGGCACCCCACGGCGCAACTGCGCGGCGCGAACGGGCGTGAGGCAGCGCTTGCTCTTGGGATAAAAGACGAATCCGATCGCGTCGACGCCGGCCGACACGGCGGCTTCAATGTCTTCTTCGCGGGTCAGCCCGCAGATCTTTATGCGTGTACGCATGGCATTTTCTGGATGTGTCGCCCCGCGGCGACTGGATGGATCAGTATATCCGGCAGCGCAATGGCCCCTCGCCTCGGGCCCATGTCACAGATCCGCGTCACAGACCTGCGTTACAGACGTGCGCCACAGATCCGCTTCACAGACCCGGGATCACTGGCGCTACACGCCTGGCGCGCCTAGCGTCGCCACCGTGTTGTCGAAGCTGCCCTCGGCCATGCGGAACCACGGGACCTGCTTGCCACGGAAGGCCAGCATGCTGTCGTAGAGCTTCTTGAACATCTCGTCTTTGGCGCTTAGTTCATTGCAGGCCGCCACCGTGGCTTCGTGCGCGGCTTGCAGCACCGGGCGCGGGTATGCCTTCAATTGCGCCCCTTGCGACACCAATCGGCGCAACGCATCCGGATTGCTGGCGTCAAACGTGGCGATCATCTCGTTGCTCGCCGCGGCGCAGGCCAAGGACAGCGCGGTCTGATAGGCCTTGGGCAGTTCGCGATACGCGTCTTGGTTGACGTACAGCGATAACTGCTGCGTGCCGGCCCACCAGCCCGGAAAGTAGTAGTTGCGCGCGACCTCGAACAACGCTAACCGCTCGTCGTCGAACGGGCCGATCGTCGCCGCCCCGTCGACCTGGCCTTGCGCCAGCGCGGCATGCACATCGCCCGTGGGAATGTCGACGGGCGTCGCGCCGAGGCGCGACAGGACGTGGGCGGCAAAACCATCGGCCGCGACCTTCAGGCCGCGCAGGTCATCAAGCGTCTTGATCTCGCCGCGGAACCACCCTCCCATCTGCGCGCCGGTATAGCCGCACGGAAAGTTCAGGATGTCGAATTTGGCGAAGGCCTCGCGCGTCAGCGTCAGGCCTTCGCCTTTCCGCATCCAGGCGTTCATCTGGCGCGTGTTCAAACCAAATGGCACGCCGCCATCAAAGCTAAGCGCGGGATCGGTGGCGAAGTACCGGGCCGATGCCGCATGACCGCACTCAACGATGCGGTGCTGCACCGCCTCCAGCGCCTGTCCGGGCTGGAACAACTGGCCGGCCGGAAAGACCTCGATGTTGAAGCGACCTTCCGTGACCTCGGCGACATAACGCGCGGCATTGGCGGCCCCTGCAAACAGCGTGGCAGCGTCGGCCGAAAAATCCGAAGCCAGCCGCCATGTGAGGTTGGGCGCTTCCTGCGCAATGACGGGAGCGGCCAGCACGGCGCTGCCGGCGGCGGCGCCCAGGGCAGTCTGCTTCAGAAACGCGCGGCGTTGCATGGCGCATGCCTCCAGAAAGGCGCGGGACCCGGCCGGCTGCGCGGCGGCTTCCCTAATAGGATTGAGTAAAGGGCGACAGCAGCGACGCGCCGCCATCGAGCTCGCGCAGCCCGAAGGCTTCGGGGTAATCGATACTGGCAAGGTACAGGCCGTCCGGCGCAAAGGTGGGCGCGCCGCGTTTGCGGTCGCGCCACGCCAGAAGCTGCGTCATCCAGTCCACCGATTCCCTGCCCTGCCCCACCTGCAGCAGCGCGCCCATGATGTTGCGCACCATGTGATGCAGAAAGGCATTTGCCTTCAGCGTGAAGACGAGGAACGGTCCACGCTCTTCGATCTCGAGGCTGTGCATATGCCGCACCGGGTGCTTGGCCTGGCATTGCGAGGAACGGAAGCTGGAAAAATCATGTTCGCCGACCAGCGCTTTCGCGGCCGCGCGCATGGCGTCCACATCCAGCGGCTGAAAACACCAGCCGGCACGCCCCGCCCACAGCGCCGGACGCACTCGGCCACGCCAGAGCAGATAGACGTAAGTGCGAGCACGGGCCGAAAAGCGTGCGTGGAATTCGTCGGAGACTTCCTCGGCCCACTGCACCGAAATGCTGGACGGCAGAAACGCGTTGACGCCACGCACCCAGGATTCGGTTTTGCGATTCAGCGCGGTGTCCAGGTGGACCACCTGCATCGCGCCATGCACGCCGGTGTCGGTGCGCCCGGCGCAGATCGTGGGCACCGGCTCGGTGACGCCACAGAAACTGGCCAGGGCGGATTCCAGCGAATCCTGCACCGTTTGCCGGTGCGGCTGTGTCTGCCAACCCTGCCAGGCGGAGCCGTCATACGCCAGCCCCAATGCAACTCTAGACATGCTTCAAACCCGAGGACCGCCGATACGGCGCGGTTCGTCCGTGGGCGGTACGTCCAGGTCGAGATTGATGGTGTCGAGCTTGCGGTTCAGCGCTGCCGTATCCAGCGCCGGCTCGTTGTAGGTATAGCTGTCCTCGTCATCGTCGTCACGCCGCGCGCCGGCCCGGCGCAACAGCCAGGCGATGGCGAAGGCGACCAGCGCCAGCACCGCGGTAACGATCACGAGAAGGTTGTCGGCCAGCCAGCCAGGCATGCCAGTTTGCACAGTTTTGTCCGGGAGGGTGCCGACAGGTTTGTCGGCGTCGGAGGGGGAGGAACCGGTGGCGCCGGGGGTGTTTGCTGCGTTCGGGGAGCCGGTTGCGCCCGGCGTGCCCGCTGCACCTGGAGTGCCTGCTGCGCCCGGGGTG
>DMTA01000454.1 GCA_003454835.1 Achromobacter sp.
GCGGCATCGGCGGCGCGGGCCTGGGCCAGCGTCAATTCGGCGTCAATATGTAAAAAGCTGTTCAGTTCGCTGGCCGCTTCGGCGGCCGCCAGCGCGCTTTGCGCCAGGTCCACAGCGCTGACTTCGCGTTGCGCGAGGGCCGCGCGCAGAGCGGCGATCCCCTCGAATTGGGTGTGCAGGGCAGGTTTCGTCATGACTTAATCCAGGACCTTGGGAACCAGGAACAGGCCGTCCTGGGCATCGGGAGCGTTGGCCAGCAATTCCTGGCGGCGGGCTTCCGATCCGGCTTCGGTCACGGCGTCTTCACGCAGGCGCAATACGATGTCCTCGTGGGCGGACAAGGGATGAGCCAGGGGTTCGACGCCTTGGGTATCGACGGATTGAAGCCGCTCGATCAGGTGGAGGATGCCGTTGAGTTCGGCCTGCGCGACGGTGCGCTGGTCGGGGGTCAGTTCGATTCTGGCCAGCCGGGCAATGCGGGCCACATCTTTGTCGTTGAGCGCCATGGGGGATTGCAAAAATCGGTAAGCGAAGGCCGCGGGGCGGGAGTGGGCAGTATGCATACGCCAAACCCGTTACAAAGCTTGAATAGCCTGCATTTATGCGCTATTTCCGGGGAAATTATAAGTTATGATTCACGGTTTAATCGCCGTGATGACAGGCGGACCCGTTGTTTTACGGGCCAAACGCCCCGCGGCCTGACCCCAATTCCCCCCAGAATTTAGCTGAGCTCCCATGTTCGGATTCCTGCGCAGTTATTTTTCCAGCGATATGGCGATTGACCTAGGTACCGCCAATACGCTGATTTACGTCCGCGGCAAGGGCATCGTTCTCGATGAACCTTCCGTGGTCGCAATCCGTCATGAAGGCGGCCCCCACGGCAAGAAGATCATTCAGGCCGTCGGGCACGAAGCCAAGCAGATGCTCGGTCGCGTTCCCGGCAACATCGAGGCCATTCGGCCCATGAAGGACGGCGTGATCGCCGACTTCACGGTCACCGAACAGATGCTCAAGCAGTTCATCCGCATGGTGCACCCCCGCAACATGCTGGCGCCCAGCCCGCGGATCATCGTCTGCGTGCCCTGCGGCTCCACCCAGGTTGAACGCCGTGCCATTCGTGAATCGGCGCTCGGCGCCGGTGCCTCCCACGTGTTCCTGATCGAAGAACCCATGGCCGCCGCCATCGGCGCCGGCCTGGCTGTGTCCGACGCCAGCGGCTCGATGGTCGTCGACATCGGCGGCGGCACCACCGAAGTGGCCGTCATCTCGCTGGGCGGCATGGTCTACAAGGGTTCCGTGCGCGTCGGCGGCGACAAGTTCGACGAGGCCATCGTCAACTACATCCGTCGCAACTACGGCATGCTGATCGGCGAACCCACGGCCGAACTGATCAAGAAGGAAATCGGCTCGGCTTTCCCGGGTTCCGAAGTCCGCGAAATCGAAGTCAAGGGCCGCAACCTGGCCGAAGGCGTGCCGCGCAGCTTCACGGTCTCGTCCAACGAGATCCTCGAATCGCTGACCGATCCGCTCAACCAGATCGTTTCCGCCGTCAAGATTGCACTCGAACAGACGCCGCCCGAACTGGGCGCCGACATCACCGACAAGGGCATCGCCCTGACCGGTGGCGGTGCGCTCCTGCGTGACCTGGACCGCCTGCTGCAAGAAGAAACCGGCCTGCCGGTCGTGGTGGCCGACGATCCCCTGACCTGCGTCGTGCGCGGTTGCGGCGAGGCGCTGGAACACCTTGAGAAACTGGGCGCCATCTTCATCAACGACTAATATTGCCCGCCAGCCCGGAGCCCCGCTTTTTTCTGGCTCCGGCCGCTGCGGGAGCCTCGGACGCGGGCGCCCGGGCTGAGATTCATGCAACGACAAGGGACTCCCCCCCTATTCAGGCGCGGCCCACCGGCAGAGGTGCGGCTGGTCGTTCTGGTCGTCCTTGCCCTGGCCCTGATCGTCATGGATTCGCAGTGGCGCATGCTGGAACCGGCGCGCCGAGCGATTGCCGTGGGGCTTTATCCGTTCCAGCGTGCCGTCATGGCGCCGCGCGATCTCGTCCAGCAAGTCAACGAATGGGTTAACGCGGCCAACCTCATCCGCAGCGAAAACGAAGCCCTGCAGCGCCAGCGCATCGAACTCGCCCAGGTCGCGTCCCACGCGGCGCAGCTTGCCGCCGAAAACTCCCAGCTCCGTCGCCTGCTTGGCGTGACTGACACCGTGGCGCAGTCCGCCGTGGTCGTTGAGGTCATGTACGAACCCACCAATGCGTTCACGCAGCGCCTGGTCTTCAACAAGGGCAGCAAGGCGGGCTTGGCGCCTGGCATGCCCGTGATCGACGAAGGCGGCGTGGTCGGCCAGATCGTCCGCGTGACGCCCATGACCGCCGAGGCGGCGCTCGTCACCGACGAGCAGGTTTCCATTCCCGTGCAGCTCCTGCGCAACGGACTTCGTCTGATTGCGTTCGGCGGCAACTCGCCCGGCAAGATGGAAGTGCGTTATCTGGCAGCCAATGCCGACATCAAGGAAGGCGATACTATTGTCACCAGCGGCGTCGGCGGCCTCTTCCCCGCCGGCCTGCCCGTGGCCAAGGTGACCTCGGTGGAACGCGATACCGCATCCGGTTTCGCGCGCGCCGTGTGTGAACCGCTGGCCCATCCCGAACGCTATCGCCACTTCCTGGTTCTGCAGGTGGATGTGGATCGCGCCGAGTCCAACCGTCAGGAGGTCGATTCCGGTGGATCGGACTAACCAACACGCTGCGGGGCAGTCCCCGCGCCGCCTTGGCACGCCTAGCAACGTGCATCCCGACCGGCTGTCGGGTCCCGCGCATGCCTTCTTCGTGTGGGGCACGGTCTTGCTCGCCTGGCTGGTGTCGCTGTTGCCGTGGCGGCTCTGGCAGGGCGCGCCCGACGTGCTGCTGCTCATCATCGCTTTCTGGTGCGTGCACGAGCCGCGGCGCGTCGGCCTCTTTACCGCGTTCTTCTTCGGCGTGCTGATGGACGTGCACGACGCCGGCCTCTTGGGTGAGCACGCGCTGTCGTACACGCTCGTCGCCTACGGCGCGGTGGTCCTGCATCGCCGGCTGCAACGGTTCGACCTCTGGAGCCAGGCGATGCACATGCTGCCTGTGTTCTTCATTGCGCGCTTTGTCACCCAGATCATCCACGCGTGGCTGGCCGGAAAATGGCCGGGCTGGGACTGGGGCATCAGCGTGCTGCTGACGGCTGCGTTGTGGCCGCTGGCGGGTTGGGTGCTGCACCTGCCGCAACGCGGTGTCGACGACGCCGAATCCTCCTCCGCCTGACGGCGGCGTTGCGTCATGTTTGAATTCAAGAAAACCGGCCAGCAGCAGAAGCAGCGCTTTCGCCTGCGCGCCTGGGTGGGCGGCGCCTTCGCCCTGGTCTGCTTCGGCGTGCTGGTTGGCCGCTTCTGGTATCTGCAGGTCGACCGCTACGAGGGCCTGTCCGAACGCGCCGACCGCAACCGCATCGCGGTCGTGCCGATTCCACCGCGCCGCGGCGAGATCCTGGATCGCAACGGCGAAGTCCTGGCTCGCAACTACCGCACCTACACCCTCGAAGTCGTTCCTGCCCACGCGGGCAACATGAACGAACTCTTCGAACGCCTGACCGAAGTCGTCTACATCAGCCCGTCCGACCAGCGCCGCTTCAAACGCCGCGCGGCCGAATCCAGCCGCTACGCCAGCCTGCAGCTGCGCAACAATCTGAACGAGACCGAAGCCGCGTGGTTTGCCGCGCACGCATTCCAGTTTCCGGGCGTCGAACTGCGCGCCCGCTGGGTGCGCGAGTATCCGCAGGGCGTATCGGCCGCGCACGTGGTCGGCTACATCGGCCGCATCGCCGACAACGACATCGAAGAGCTGGACCGGGCCGGGCAGCTCGGCAACTACCGCGGCACCGAGGTCATCGGCAAGAAGGGCATCGAAAAGACCTGGGAAGAGCAGCTGCATGGCCGCACGGGCCTCGAGGAAGTCGAGGTCACCGCCGGCGGCCGGCCCATGCGCACGTTGCGCCGCATCGATCCGGTTCCGGGCTCGGACATCATGCTGTCCATCGACATGGGCCTGCAGAAGGTGGCCGAAGAAGCCTTCGAAGGCCAGCGCGGCGCGCTCGTCGCCATCGACCCGGACACGGGCGAAGTCCTGGCGTTCGTGTCGCAGCCGTCGTTCGACCCGAACCTGTTCGTGGATGGCATCGATGTCGACAACTGGCGCATGCTGAACGAATCGCCGGACCATCCGCTGATCAACCGTCCCCTGTACGGCACGTATCCCATTGGCTCCACCTACAAGCCTTTCGTGGCGCTGGCCGCGCTGGAACTGGGCAAACGCCGCGCGACCGACCGCATCTCGGACCCGGGCTATTACGAGTTCGGCGGACAGAAGTTCCGCAACGCGGGCGGCGCGGCCTACGGCATGACAGACATGCACAAGGCCATTGTCGTGTCGTCCGATACCTATTTCTACTCGCTCGGCCCCGAAATCGGCGTGAATGCGCTGCACGATTTCACCAAGCAGTTCGGGTTCGGCCAGATCACCGGCATCGACCTGGAAGGCGAGAAGCGCGGCGTGCTGCCGTCCACCGATTGGAAGCGCTCGGCCTACAAGGACAAGGAACGTCAGCGCTGGTACGCCGGCGAAACCATTTCCGTCGCCGTGGGCCAGGGCTACAACGCCTTCACGCTGCTGCAGCTGGCGCAGGGCACATCCACGCTGGCCAACAACGGCCTGTACCGCCGTCCGCACCTGGTGCACGCGGTGCGTGATTCGCGCTCGGGCGTGGCCAAGCCGACCGAGGCGCCGCCCGATTACCGCATTCCTCTCAAGCAGGCCAACGTGGACGTCATCAAGAACGCCATGGCCGACGTGGTCCGTGCCGGCACGGCGCGCCGCGCGTTCGCCAACACGCCGTACCAGGCTGCCGGCAAGACCGGCACCGCGCAGGTGTTCAGCCTGCGAGGCGGCCATTACCGCGCCAGCGCGATCGACGAACGCCTGCGCGACCACGCGCTGTTCATGGGCTTTGCGCCGCTCGAGCAGCCGCGCATTGCCGTGGCGCTGATCGTCGAGAACGCAGGCTGGGGCGCCAGCGTGGCGGCTCCTGTCGCGCGCAAGGTCTTCGATTACTGGCTGGCCAAGGATCGCCAGGACAAGATCGCGCGGCCCGAGCGCGGGGACACCATGGCGACCGTCGACGACATCGCCTCGGACCTGGTGCGCCAACAATGAAACGTCTTGGCCTGATTCTGCTGCGCGTGTTCACGGCCTTCGACTGGCCGCTGCTTGCGATCCTGATGATGTTCGCGGCGCTGGGCCTGACGGTGATGCACTCGGCCGTGGGGGGCACCGACTGGCGCTTCGCGGAACAGTCGCGCAACTTCATCATCGCGTTCTTCGCGATGTGGACGATGGCGCTGATTCCGCCGAAGCTGCTGATGAAGCTGGCGTTGCCCTTCTATGTGGTGGGCGTGGTGCTGCTGCTGGGCGTCGAGTTCTTCGGCGAAACCAGCAAGGGCGCAACCCGCTGGCTGAATCTGGGCGTGACGCGCATCCAGCCGTCCGAAATGATGAAGATCGCGGTGCCGATGATGCTGGCCTGGTATTTCCAGCGCCACGAAGGCGCGGTCCGCGTGCGTGACTTCCTTGCTGCCGCCGCGATGCTGGCCGCACCTTTTGGCCTGATCGTGTTGCAGCCCGACCTGGGCACGGCGCTGCTGGTGTTCGGCGCGGGCTTTTTCGTGATCTATTTCGCGGGACTGTCGTTCAAACTGCTGGTGCCGGTGATGCTGGCCGGCGTCATTGCGATCGGCACGCTGGTTTATTACGAAGACCAGCTCTGCGAGCCGGACGTGGACTGGGTGGTGCTGCACGAATACCAGAAGCACCGGGTCTGCACGTTGCTCAATCCCAGCTCGGATCCGCTAGGCAAAGGCTTTCACACGATCCAGTCGATGATCGCGGTGGGCTCGGGCGGCGTATACGGCAAGGGCTACATGAAGGGGACGCAGACGCATCTGGACTTCATCCCGGAACGCACGACGGACTTCATCTTCGCCGTGTACGCCGAGGAATTCGGCCTGTACGGCGGCATTGCAATCCTGGTGCTGTACGGACTGATGATGGCGCGCGGTTTGACGATCGCATCGCGGGCTGCTTCGCAATTCGGCCGGTTGCTGGCGGGCGCGCTGACGATGATGCTGTTCATCTACGTGTTCGTGAACGTGGGCATGGTGACGGGGATCTTGCCCGTGGTGGGGGTGCCGTTACCGTTCATGAGTTATGGGGGGACGGCGTTGTTCACGATGGGGATTGCGTTTGGGATCATGATGAGTATTAGTCGGCATCGGTCTGTGAAGACTTGATGTTGGTTTGGTGATCGTATTCATTGGTCGCGGCGTAGTTTTTATCTCCTGCATTTGTCGGCTCCCGTTGCCCGGGGCGCTTCGTAGGTCGGTGATCTTGGGTCCACGAGGTTTTTCGTAGGTCGCCCGACGCCGNNGGGCGCATCGACGGCGCTCGCACCCACGGTGACCGCGACGCCGTGCTGCCAGGGTCTTTGGTCTGTGGCGCTGCAAGACCTGTGGTCAGGGCAGGAGATCTGCGGGGCCGCCGAATTGCTGCCGCCCGGGCGGCGGCAATCGGCATCGGAGCGGTGGGACGTCGTGACGGAGTGCGCTTCGCGCTGGTGCAGGGTGGTGTGCTGATGGCATCACGAACAAGGGGGAGGGGCGGTGATGGGCGGCGCGCGTCGACCGCCTGCCACAGCTTCCCGACCCGTACGCGCGCCCCCCATCGGGCACTGGCGTTCAAGTGACGATAAATGGCGAGCGGGGTGCGATTCGCAGCTGATTTCAGGCACTGGAATGCGCGACGGTTTTCGTTCTTCCGCCGGTGTCTGACACCTTGGGAAGATGCACTTGGTGTGACGCAAATCTCACCAGGGTGCCAGACACCTGGATCAAATGCAGCCACACGCGAAGCGTCATCGCCACGACGCAAGACATCGCGTAAGCCCCCAAAGGCCGCCCGCGCGGCCGGCCGGGGGCGGGCCCCGCAAGATCTTTCTCTCTCCCACACCGTGGGCAAGAACCTAAAGAACCCAACTCGCCCCGCCGCCGGCAAAGCTGAAGCAACTGGAGCACGACGTAGCGGGGGCTTGGGTGCGCGGGGCGTGTAGANNAATCGTAGCCCCGCGCACCCAAGCCCCCGCTGCGGCGGGCGTCTAAAGAACCCACCTGAATGCCAGCCTTAACGTTCCGCCTTTAAAACTGCCAACACCAACCACTTCAACGCCACCGTTCCAAAACCTCCCTCACGGCAACGCGTCAGGCACTCCAAGCTCAACGGCCAACTTCGTCAGTCCATCCCAGATCCGGCTATCAAATTCCACCGAATCCGCATTGACCGCCCGATTCCGAGCTTCGTATTCTCCCGGATATTGCACCGACTCAACCCCAGGCTGCGGCTTGCACGCATGCAGGTAGTCGATGAATGCGCCGACTTCCATCGACCGCCAATCAGTATTGAAGTCCACCTGCGGATCCAGCAGCAGCGCGAACATATTGTTCGTCGCTACACCGATGCGCGGATGTTCGGGTTGGATCGTCCCGCCGCCGGACAGCACGCCCGCGAGCAGTTCGGCCACCAGACCCAGCGCGTAACCCTTGTGGCCGCCGAACGGCAGCAGGGCGCCCGGAGGATCGGTAAAGAGCGCGCCCGGGTCCGTCGTCGGGTTGCCATCCGCATCGATCAGCGACCCTGGCGGCGCCTGTTCACCCTTGGCAGCCAGCACGCGCGCCTTGTTCACCGCGATCGAACTGGTCGCCATGTCCACAATGAACGGCGGGCGGCCGCCAGGCAACGGGCCGGCGAAGCACAGCGGATTCGTGGTCAGGCACGCCTGGGCGCCGCCGAACGGGGCGACGGTGGGCGAGCGGTTGATCACGTTGGTGAAGGCCAGCAGGATCAGACCCTTGGCCGCCACCATTTCACCGAAATGGCCCATGCGGCCCAGGTGATGGCTGTGGCGCAGAGTCAGGATGCACTGGCCGTGTTCCTGCGTGCGCTCGATCGCCTTTTCGATGACCACCTTGCCCACGTACTGGCCCAGTCCGTGGTGGCCGTCGTAGGCCAGCATGGCGCCGCGGTCGTTGAGGAGTTCGGGGCGGCCGTCGGGTTGGGCCAGGCCCTCGGACAGCACGCGGCGGTAGTTCGTCAGGATGGACAGGCCGTGGCTCGTGTAGCCGACGCGGTCGGATTCCACCAGATGCTCGGCCACGTCGCGGGCGATGTCTTCCGGTACGCCTTGCGCCATCAGCACCCGGCGTCCGTATTCGTTGGCTTGGGCCAGCGTGATTTTCATGATGACTCCTTACAGCCAGCCCAGCCAGCGCCAGTACGTCATGCCCATCAGCAGCATCAAGAGGTAGCCCACGATGGTCACGATGATGCCGACCTTGGCGAACTGCTTGGCGTTGAAGGTCTCTGTGCCCAGGCACACCATGTTCTGCGGCGCGTTGATGGGCAGGATGAAGCCGTAGCTGACCACGAAGCCCAGCAGCATCGTCATACCCAGGCGGCTGAAGTCGCCCGGCAGCGTTGCCAGCACCGAGATCAGGATGGGCAGCATGGCCGAGGTCAGCGCGGTGGCGCTGGCAAAGCCCAGGTGGATGACGATCAGGAAGGCTGCCAGGATGGCGAAGATGGCGAGCGGGCCAAGGTGGTCCAGGCCGGTGTGATGCACCACCTGGTTGCCCAGCCACTGGCCGGCCTGCGTCGTGAGCAGCGCCGTGCCGAGGCTGATGCCCACGCCGAACACGATCACCGTGCCCCATGGGATACGCGATTGAACGTCCTTCCACGTCATCACGCCAAAGCGCGGCAGCATCAGCAGCACCAGGCCGAAGTACGTGGTCGAGGTGGTGTCGAACTTGTGCAGCTTGCCTTCGGTCGACCAGAACAGCAGCAGCATGACGGACACGGCCATCAGGCGCTTCTGCGCGCCCGTCATGGGACCGAGATCGAGCAGCGACTTCTCGACGGCTTCCTTGCCGCCGGCGATGCTGTTGCTTTCAGGCGGCAGCAGCTTGAGCACGATGACGATCAGCACGGCCGACATGATGAGCGACCAGGGAGCGCCGGCGATCAGCCAGTCCGACCACGCCACGCGTTCGCCCAGCATCTTTTCCATGAAGCCGACCGTCAGCAGGTTCTGCGCGGCGGCGGTCTGGATGCCGACGTTCCAGATGCTGGTGGCCTGGGCCACGATGATCATGATGCCGGCGGCGATGTTTGAGCGCTTGTCTACGCCGAAGGCCGCGATCACGCCCATCATGATCGGAACCACGGCGGCGCTGCGCGCGGTGGCGCTGGGCACCACCAGGCTCAGCACGATCGTGACCGCGATACATCCGATCAGGATGCGGCGCGTGCTGGTGCCCACTTTGGACAGCGTCACCAGGGCGATGCGCCGGTCCAGTCCGGTGAATGTCATGGCGGCGGCAATGAACAGGGCGCCGGTGACGAGCGCCAGCGCCGAGTTGGCAAAGCCCGTCAACGCCATGCTGATGGCGGCGGATGTGCCGTAGAGAACGTTGGGATCTTTGATGGTGGGCGCGGTGCCCAGGAGGAAAGCCATCAGCGTCGTGATCATGATGGCGCTGGCTTCGTAGGAGACGGCTTCGGTGATCCAGACGACCACGGCAAAGGCCAGGATTGCCAGCATGCGGTGGCCTGCAACAGGCAGGTCCGCGGGCAAGGGCATCATCAAAACGCCGATCATCACGAGGATGCCGGCGATGAGCCCGATGGGAATTTTGGTTTTCTTGGGGGCTTGCGAGGCGGGGACAGCGGTTTCCGCGGCCATATCCTTCTCCGGTTGAGGTCAAACTGTCGAAACACCCCCCGCGAGCACGGGGTAAATCAGTCCGGTATTTCGACGCTACAGGGTGATCGTGACCGCATTGTGGAAAACCCGTATTGATGAACGTCAAGAAGGTGAAGAACAACGCTTGTGGAAAACGCGTCCTGGGCATTATGCTCGTCGCCCCCGTGACGGGGCAAGTGGGCGAGTGTTGCATTGGCGCGAACCAATCGGGGCACGATGGAGTTCGTTTTGCCCTGCAGAAAGCCGCAATTGTTCCGGGAAACGGCGCTAATGCAGGCGCATCAGCCCAAGGTCAGGCGTAGCTGTTCGTCCAGATGCAGCGTGGGCGTGACGCGCCATCCACTCTGGGCGTAGCGCAGCCAACGCCCCAACACCAGATGCGTCAGCAGGCTGGCGTGCGCAGCGACGTTGGCTTCCTGCGGCAGGCCACCGTCGGTGATGGCGATACGCAGCGATTGCTTCAACGACGCCTCGATGCGGTCGTTGATGTGATTGATGCGTTCCTGCAGGCGGTTGTCTTCCGTGACCAGCGCGTCGCCGGTCAGCACGCGGGTCATGCCCTTGTTGCGCTCCGAGAAGGTCAGCAGCATGGAGACCGTCTTGTGGGCCTGCGGCAGCCCGTAGGGCTCGGCGGTGGCGATCTGGTTGACCAGCGTGAAGATGCTGGTTTCGATGAACTCGATCAGTCCTTCGAACATCTGCGCCTTGCTTGCGAAGTGCCGGTAGAGGGCGGCTTCGGAGACCTCAAGGCGCGCGGCGAGGGCGGCCGTGGTGATGCGGGACGCGTGCGGCTGTTCCAGCATTTCGGCCAGAGTCTGCAGAATCTGGGTCTTGCGCTCGCCGGGTTTGCTCGCCATGGAAGGGACTGCTTCGCGCAGGATGACGGGTGGAGGGGATGCTGCGTGCCGTCAGCCCCGCAGGGGGCGCCGGCGTAACAATAAATCACTGACGCAGTTTACCCGCAAGTCGACGTAGGCCGGGCGGTGCGAGCGTCCCCGGCCGAAGGGCGTGCCGGGGTGATACACGTGGACTGTTTTCAGGCCTGCCAGGCGGGCGCCCCGCAGGTTGGCCAGCGTGTCTTCGACCAGCACGGCGCGGTGGGCGGGGACGCCTTCGCGTGCAAGCACATAGCGCAGCAGCGCCGCGGAGGGCTTGGGGCGGAACTCGCCATGCAGCCGCATGTGCTCGATGGCCCACAGGCTGTCGAACTGGCGCAGGATGCCCAGATGCGACAGAACGGATCGCGCATAGTGCAGCGGCGCATTGGTCAGCAGCACCTTGCGGCCGGGCAGGCGGCGCAGCTTGTAAGCAAGCGCCTTTTCCGAGCGCATCAGCGGCGCGACGTCGAAGTCGTGGCTGCGATGCAGGAATTCGTGGGCATCGACGCCGTGGTGGCGCACCATGCCGATCATGGTCGCGCCGTAGCGTTTCCAGTATTGCTTGCGCACGAGGTTGGCGGCATCCACGTCCACGTTCAGCGCCTCGGCCACCGCCATGGTCATGCCGTGGTCGATCTTGGAGAAGATGGCGTGCGAGGTGTCGTGGAGCGTGTTGTCCAGGTCGAACAGCCACAGGCGCTCGGGCGCGCCGGTGGCAATCCCGCGGGAGCGGCGCATCCGCACCGCGGGCCGCAGCAGCTGGCGTCGCACTTGCATCATGAGGCTCGCGCGGTGCGCCGTGCTGCGGGGGTGTGCTTCATCAGTGCGAGCTGATCATCGTGCCGACGCCCTGGTCGGTCAGGATTTCCAGCAGCAGGCAGTGCGGCACGCGGCCGTCGACGATGTGCACCGAATTCACGCCGTTCTTGGCGGCGTCCAGCGCGGACGAGATCTTGGGCAGCATGCCGCCGGAGATCGTGCCGTCGGCAAAGAGCTCGTCGATGGTCTGGGCCGACAGGCTGCGCAGCAGCTTGCCGCCCTTGTCCAGCACGCCCGGGGTGTTGGTCAGCATGAGCAGCTTTTCGGCGCCCAGCACTTCGGCCATCTTGCCGGCGACGACGTCGGCGTTGATGTTGTAAGCCGTGCCGTCGTCGCCATAGCCGATGGGCGAGATGACGGGGATGAACTGGTCGTCCTGCAGCGCCTTGACGACAGCCGGTTCGACCATCGTGATGTCGCCGACGAAGCCGATGTCGATGGGCTCGGACGGGTTGTCCTTGTTGGCCATCAGCTTCTTCTGGGCCTGGATCAGTCCACCGTCCTTGCCGGTCAGGCCGACGGCCTTGCCGCCGACCTCGTTGATCATCATGACGATGTCCTGCTGGACCTGGCCGCCCAGCACCCATTCCACCACTTCCATGGTCTCGGCGTCGGTGACGCGCATGCCCTGGATGAAGGTGCCTTGCTTGCCGATGCGGCGCAGGGCGTCATCGATCTGCGGACCACCACCGTGGACCACCACCGGGTTCAGACCCACCAGCTTGAGCAACACGACATCGTGCGCGAAGCTGCGCTGCAATCGTTCTTCCGTCATGGCGTTGCCGCCGTACTTGACCACGATGGTCTTGCCGTGAAATCGTCGGATATACGGCAGAGCCTCGGACAGCACGGCGGCTTTGACGGCGGGAGACGAAACGGCAGCAGGGTCGGGGGTGTCGGTCATGGCAGCTAAGTCGGCAAATAAATAACAGAAAAGTTGATGGGCATTAAAAAAATTGCCTGCACAAGAACGCGGTTGGAACGCGGCTAGCGCAAGCATACGACGGATTGTAGTCCCCACAGGTTTCTTATGCTGCAAACCCATGTCCATATGCCCGACAAATAACGGGCATTCAGGTAAATTGGGGGCGTTTTCACAACGGCACGCCCCGCAAAAGGGGGCCTGCCCGAACCTGCGGGACATCGATCCCCGATTTTCACCATAAAAGAGGCAAGACATGCGTTTGAACTTTGTCCGTTCCGCCCTGGCGGCGTCGGTCCTCCTGGTTGCCGCCAACGCGGCCCACGCCGAAAAGGTGGTCGTGGGCGCCACGCAGGTGCCGCACGCCGAGATCCTTGAAGTGGTCAAGCCCAAGCTGGCCAAGGAAGGCGTGGAGCTCGACATCAAGGTGTTCAGCGACTACGTGCAGCCCAACCTGCAACTGGCGGACAAGCAGCTGGACGCCAACTTCTTCCAGCACAAGCCGTATCTGGAAAGCTTCAACAAGGACCGCAAGGCGACCCTCGTGCCGGTCGCGCTGGTCCACGTCGAGCCGTTCGGCGGCTACTCCAAGAAGATCAAGAGCCTGTCCGACCTGAAGGACGGCGCCACGGTCGCCATTCCCAACGACCCGTCCAACGGCGGGCGCGCGCTGGTGCTGCTGCAGAAGCAGGGCGTCATCAAGCTCAAGGACCCGGCCAACATCCTGGCGACCGCCGCCGATGTCGTCGAGAACCCCAAGAAGCTGAAGTTCCGCGAACTGGAAGCCGCCATGTTGCCGCGCGCGCTGGACGACGTGGACCTGGCGCTGATCAACACCAACTACGCGCTGGAAGCCGGTCTCGTGCCGACCAAGGACGCGCTGTTCATCGAAGGCGCCGATTCGCCGTACGCCAACGTGCTCGTGACCCGCAGCGACAACAAGGACGCGCCGGGCATCAAGAAGCTGGTGGACGCGCTGCACTCGCCGGAGGTCAAGACCTTCATTCAGGAGAAGTACAAGGGCGCGGTGGTTCCCGCCTTCTGATTTGTGAAGCGCGGACGGCTGCAACCGTCCGCATCCTGCCATCAGTGCGTTTCATAAGAAACTGGCCGCCCGTCAACGGGCGGCTTTTTTATGGGAAGGTGTCAGACACCCTTGTGGCGGCTCGTCCCTTCGGCGATCTTGCCTGATGGGTGTCAGACACATGCAGATACCGTAACTGGACGGTCGTGTCTGGCGGGTGTCGGACACCTTGAAGCGCATGGGGCGGCAAAAGCGGGACGCACGTCCAAAAAAACGCCCGCTTGCGGCGGGCGATTTCTTGATGCTGCGCCGATACGGCGGATCAGCCGGCGGCCAAGGCCTTTTCCACCGTGGCGTGGAATTCTGCCTTGTCATACTCGCCCAGGTACCGCTTGATGATGTGTCCCTCTTTGTCTATGAGGAACGCCGTGGGCGTCAGGCGGATGTCGCCGAAGGCGCGCGCGATCTCGCCCTTGGTGTCCAGTGCGACCGGGAACGGCAGCTTGCGGGTTTCGGCGAAGTTGAGCACGAAGTTGGGCGGGTCGTAGTTCATGGCAACCGCGATGGCTTCGTAGCCCTTGTCCGCGTACTCGTTGTAGGCGGAGATGGTGTCGGGCATCTGCTTCACGCACGTGACGCAACTGGTTGCCCAGAATTTGACCAGCACGACCTTGCCGCGCAGGTCCTGCATGGAGAAGGTCTTGCCTTCCAGTGTGGTGAAGGTGACGTCGGGTGCGGTCTGGGCCGGGCGCATGGCGAACCAGGCGCCGATGCCGACCGCTACGAGAACTGCGAGGGCTACGATGGCTTTTTTCATTTGATGGGCATTGCCTCGACGCCGCTGCTCGTGCCGCCGGTGCCAGCCGCGTTGTCGGTGGCCGGACCGGTGCCGCTTTCGATAGGCGCCTTGCTTTCGGTTGTGGCGGGTTTGGAGCCGCTGCCAGACAGACGGATGGCTTCTTCGCGGCTGATGATTTCAAAGAGCTTGACCACCTTGGTCACGCCGCCGACGTCGGCGGTGGCATTGGCGGCGTAGTCGCTTTCGGCCTGCGTGACCTTGCCCATCAGGTAGACGACGCCCCGGTCGGTGGTGACCGCGATGGTGCCGGAGGGCACGTACTTGGTGTTGATCAGGGCCGTTTTGACCTTGGAAGTCAGCCAGGTGTCGTTGGAGCGCTGGCCGAACGACGCGATGGGGCCGACGTTGAGCTGGTTGATGACCTGCTTCACGTTTTCCACGCTTTGCGCGATGGCGGTGGCCTGGTTCTTGGCTTCCTCAGAGGGGACGTCGCCCGTCAGCAGCAGGTGGCCGCCGTAGGCCATCGCATTGACGCGGGCCGTGTCGCCGAACTTCTGTGAGATCTGGTTCTGCGCCTTGAACGCCATGTTCTGGTCTTCGAGCTGGACACCCGACGTGCGGCGGTCGGTGACCACAACCGCCGTGGTGGCGGCGGCGCCGCCCACGATCAAAGGCGCGCAGGCCGTCAGCGACAGCGCCGCGGTGGATAGCGCGGCGGCAAGCAGCAGCGGGCGGACTGCGGGTCTGGCGTCAAGAATCATTCGGTGTCTCCAAGCAGAAGAGCGTCGATGCCGTCGCACAGCGCGTGCAGCAGCAGAATATGGACTTCCTGGATGCGCATGGTGCGATCGCTGGGAACACATAGATGGACGTCCATCGGGGTAATGAGTTCCCCCATGACGCCGCCGCCCTTGCCGGTCAGGGCCAGGACGTGCATTTCGCGGGCGCTGGCGGCTTCCATGGCGCGGACCACGTTGGGCGAATTGCCGCTGGTGGAAATGGCCACGAGCACGTCGCCGGCCTGCCCGAATGCGTTGACCTGCCGTTCGTAGACTTCGTCAAAGCCGTAGTCGTTGCCGACCGCCGTGAGAATCGAGGTGTCGGTGTTGAGCGCTATGCCCGCAAGCGGCAGGCGTTCGCGTTCGAAGCGGCCCACCAGTTCCGCGATGAAATGCTGCGCGTCGGCAGCCGAGCCGCCATTGCCGCAAGCCAGAATCTTGCCGTTGTTAGCCAGGGCGCCGAACAGCACGTCCACGGCCACGGCCAGCGGTTCGGCCAGGACGTTCATGCTTTGTTCGTGAGCGGCCATGGCGTCGCGAAAGTGCGACGTCATACGAGAGGTCATATCCATGGGCGCGATTATCTCACGGGGCCGGGCCGTGGTTCTGTCCTTGCGCAACGAGGACGGGGCAAGGCGGGCTGCATCATGGCAGCCAGAAAGCGCCGCGCAGCCAGGCCGGGTCGCCGCCGTCGAAAACCACGGCGTCGAAGCGGGCGGGTGGGGTCAGGCCGCTCCAGTGGCGGCGGGCCAGTTCGGGCAGCCAGAGCGCCGCCGCCCGGACAAGCCGCGCCTGCTTGTCACGGCCGATGCTGGCGGCGGCGCCG
>DMTA01000033.1 GCA_003454835.1 Achromobacter sp.
AAGGCGCGCAGCCACGCCAGCGCCGCGCGCGCCATGGGCCATTCGTCGAGCGGACGGCCCACGGCAACGTTGAACGCAAACGCCGCCGCGCCGTCACGCCCGGCCAGCGCTTGGCTCAATACGCGACGAGCAAAGGGGGATTCGGCTTCAAGTTGCGGTGAAACGATGGCGTAGCGGCCGGCGGGATTGGCGTTTAGTTGGCTGGCCGCCCAGGCCGCGGCGGCACGCCATTCGGCGCCCTGATCCGCGGCCTCGAAGCGTTGCGCCACCGACAGCACACGCTGGGTGTCGCGCCATTGCGCGACTGCCGTGCCCTGGGCTTCGAACGCGAGCAACAGGCGATGGAAGCGAGGGGAGATATCCGTGAATCCGGCAAGCACCAGTTGCCGGGGCGTGGCGAGGCGTCCGGCCTCAAGCGCGCGCAACACGCGTGCATAACCCTGGTTAGCGTCTTCGGCGTCGATGCCGGCGAGCGTCTGGCGATAGCGCTCGCGCCATCGTGCGAACCCGCGGTATTCGTCAGTATCCGCGCCGGACGGCACCTGCAGCGCCCATTCGTCCATGAGCACGTCGGCATCCATCGACAGCCGCGCGGCCTGGCTGGCATCCAGCAGAACGCGTTCGGCTTCTTCGATGCGGATCGCTTCGGTCCAGACAAGCTGCGTGGCGAAACTGTCGAGCCGATAGGCAGGCACGTCTTCGTCGGATTCGAACGCGAGTTCGTTGGCGGATTCCGCAAGCCAGGCCGACAACGGCAGGATGCGCGGCAGCTCGCTGACCTGGCGCTCTTGCCGCAGCAGACCGGCGAGCTCGAGCGTAAGGCGGCGCGACAGGCGGTTGTTCACCGTGAGCACGAGCGTATCCGCCGCAGGCAGACCGGCGATGTCCGGCAACGAGAGATCGGAATAGGTAGGCGCTGCGTCCTGCATGGTCATCCAAGGGCGCGCGCGGCAAGCGCCGCACGAAGAAAAAGAGATGAAAAAGGCGGAGAAAAATCTCCGCCGTAGGATACCGCGAGCCGGCCGGTGAAATGCGCCGGTTGCGGTAAGCCGAGCCCTGTCAAAACCCGCAGAGCGCCGCCAGGTTTTCCCAATGGATCTGCATCTCGGGGGTGGTGTATCCCCAGAATGCGAGCCCCAACACGGCGACCAGCGCCAGCACGCCGACGGCGCGCCAGCCTTTGCGGCGCGGGGCTTCAGAATGCGAACCGGGGTTCATGGCAAGGCTCCGGTATGTCGTGTTCAGGCCGTGGCCGGCTGCGCCGGCGTCACCGGTTGTTCGCGCACGGGCAGGCATAGCAGCGCGGCGATGACGGCCAGTGCGACGCCCAGCCACCAGACCAGGTCATAGCTGCCGGTTTTGGCGTAGGCATAGCCGCCGAGCCACACGCCGATGAAGCTGCCCAATTGATGGCCGAGGAACACGATGCCAGATAACGTGGCCGCATAGCGCAGGCCATAGATCTGTCCGATGAGTCCCTGCGTCAACGGCACGGTGCCCAGCCAGAACAGGCCCATCCATGCCGCGAATACGTACAGCACCCAAGGCGTCAACGGCACCGAGAGCAGCAACAGGATGCCGAACGCCCGCATGAAGTACACCACTGCCAGCAGGCGCTTCTTGCTGTACTTGCCGCCAAGCTTGCCGGCGTAGAACGACCCGAGAACGTTGAACAGGCCGATGAGCGCGATCGCGGTGGCGCCCTGCCCGGCCGTCAGCCCGCCGTCGGTCACATAGGCCGGCAAATGCAAGGTGATGAACGCGGTGTGAAAACCGCAGACGAAGTAGCTCCAGAACAGGAAGTGGAACGACGGATGGCGCACGGCCTGTTTGATGGCGGTGGCCAGCGATTGCTGGTGCCCCGTGTGCGCTTGCGGCCTGCCGCGCAGAAAATACGCGAGTGGTGCGGCACACGCCACGAACAGTGACAGCACCCACAGCGCGCCCGTCCAGTCCAGACCGCTGATGAGCAGTTGCCCGGTCGGGACGACGGCGAACTGCCCGAGCGAGCCGCCGGCGCTGGCAATGCCCATCGCCGTGCTGCGGTAAGCGGGCGGCACGGAGCGCGCCACGACCGGCAGGATCACGGGGAAGGTCGTGCCGGCCTGGCCCAGGCCAACCAGCACGCCGGCCGTCAGATAGAGCGTGGCCTCGTCGGTGGCAAAGCGCGTGCCGATCAGGCCCAGCATGTAAAGCACTGCGCCCAGAGCGATCGTGCGGCCCGAACCGTAGCGGTCGGCCAGCATGCCCATGAAGATACAGGCCACGCCCCATACCAGGTTCTGCAGGGCGAAGGCCATGGAGAACACTTCGCGGCTCCAGCCGTGTGTCAGGCCCATGGGCTGCATGAACAGGCCGAAGGTGGCGCGCACCCCCATGGCAAGCAGCACGACCAGGGTGCCCAAGGCAATGGTGCGTGCGGAAATCGTATCGGTTTGGCTAGACATGAAACCCGTGTCTCGTTGTTTTTGGGTTTTCGCCCCCTCCTCGGGGCGGCCCCGCGCGGCGGCGGGACGAAAGCATCATATACAAGTCGGCCTGCGGGGCCTGGAATACCCGCGTTGTCGCAACAAGCTTCGCGGACAAGGCGATTGCGGGTTGCCGGCCCGGCGCCCAGCGATTTGGGCCTTGCCGCGCCTGCTGATAGACTTGCGTCCTGCTTCGAAGCCCGCGTCCGCAGTGCTAAACTCCGGCTCGCAAGTTCCGCCGCAATTTCAAGGCCTTAGTGCAAAGCGCGCCCACGCTGGCGTCCATTTGCCGCCGTCAGTGGTGGCTATGTCTTGCGCACTCCGCCCCGCTCGCCGTAGTTAAATGGATATAACCGGCCCCTCCTAAGGGTCAATTGGTGGTTCGATTCCACCCGGCGAGGCCACCCGAGCCTCGGCCTTGCGCGCCGTCTCGCGGATCGGGCGCGGCATGTGGTCGACGAACTTCTTGCCGAAGTTACGCACGCGCTGATAGGCGTCGCCCGAAACCTGTTTGGCCAGATAGGCGCTCATGGCGCCCACCGGAGGCGCGATCGACATGTCGTTGTCGTTGAGGATCACCNNCTCGGCCTTGCGCGCCGTCTCTCCTCAAAAAAGTCCACTCGTTCAGCCAGATGAGGGTTAATCCGGGCTACGCTCTTGCGCGCCACGCGGTTAGCTTTGCGACTTCTGACATGTGACCAATTGCTGCTGTGTCAATGTGTCACTCCTATTTTTTTCGGTAAACGTCGCAAATCGTCTTGCGTGGCACTTGAAATTGCTGTTTAAATTCGACGCGTAAGCCCATAATTCATCTGGACTTTTCCTGATCCGACGAAACGCCGGCTTAAGAAATATTTGTTCACAGACCGACAAGCCTGCTCAACCATGGCCTTTTCCTGGAAACGTGCAATTGCGAAAGCCCTAGCGCCTGCCGCGCTGGCGGTGTGCGCGCTCCTGCCTCCTGCAGCGCAAGCAGCGAAGAACTCCGATCCTTGCAAGACCAACGCCAAATCGGCGGCTTGCAAGGCGCAACAAGCAAAGAAATCTCCGGCGCCCAAGGCGGGCTCGGGCAAGAGCGCTGCCGCCAAGCAGGCGGCGCCGTCCGCCAAGAAGGCGCCTCCCAAATCCTCGTCGGCCAAGAAGGCCCCACCCAAGGGCGGCAAGCAGGTCGCCGCGAAAGGCACGCCGCCCAAGAAGGCCGGCGCCTCGTCGGGCAAGAGCGGCAAGGGTGGCAAGGCGGATAAGGCCGCTCGCGGCCGCCGCGTGGCC
>DMTA01000363.1:0-381 GCA_003454835.1 Achromobacter sp.
GCGGTGTTCGCGCAGCGCCCAGGCGTAAAAGCGGCGCAGCGCGGCCAGCCGGCGGTTGGCCGTGGTGGCGCGGGTTTCTTCGTGACGGAAGGCAAACCAGGCCTAGATGTCGGCCTTTTCCGCGTCGCGGATCGGCTTGGCCGCGCCGACGGGCAGCGTCTGCGCGCGGGCGGGTTCACCGTGCCGGTCGGCCAGTTCCCGGGCATACGCCTCAGGGTCTTCGAGCCAGCGGGCAAACCCCGTCAGGTCGCGCCGGTAGGCGGCCAGGGTGTTGGCGGACAGGCCGTCTTCAAGCCATACGGCGTCGATGAAGGCGTCGATATCGGCCTGGGAGGCAAGCGGCTGGCGGGCGGTAGACATGGCGGGATTCTACGGCGCGGC
>DMTA01000363.1:563-7827 GCA_003454835.1 Achromobacter sp.
ACGCCCGCGGCGGCGGACTTGAGCCACGTTTCAAACGCCTTCAGCGCGTCGGACCGTTCGCTGCGTTGCGGATAACCGAAGTAGTACCCCTGGCTGACCGCCAGCGACTGCGGCACCGGCAAGGCAAGCGCGCCCTGGTCCAACGCCGGCTGCGCCAGAAAGCGCGGTATCAGCCCGACGCCCAGGCCGGCCTGCACGGCCGCCATCACCATGGTGAACAGCTCGTAGCGCGGGCCGCCGGCCGCTTGCGGCCCATACAGATAGCCATTGGCCGTGTACCACTGGCGCCAGGCGTCGGGCCGCGAGGCCAGATGCAGATGCGTCATGCCGGTCAGGGCGCCGCCGCCCTGCTCCGCCACGCGTGCCGCCAATTCGGGTGCGCAGACCGGCACCAGTTCGCGTTCGGGAAACAGCAGCCCGCCTTGCGTGCCGGGCCAGAGCCCGTCCCCGTGATACAGCGCGCCGTCGAACGGCTGGTCCTTGAACTGGAACGGCAGCGTGCGCACGGACAGGCTGACGGTGATGTCGCCGTGCTCGCGCTGGAAGTCGGCCAGCCGCGGGATCAGCCAGGTGGTGGCCAGCGTGGGCACAACGGCAATGTGGATGCTGCGCCCCATGCCGGTCCGGCTGACGAGACCGAAGGTGTCCTTCTCGATCTGGTCCAGATGGTGACGGATTCGGCCTGCGTATTCGGCGCCGTGATCGGTCAGCACGATCCGGCGGCGCACCCGGGTGAACAGCTGCACGCCCAGCCGGGCCTCCAGACTGGCCACCTGCCGGTAGACGGCGCTGTGTGTCAGCGACAGCTCTTCGGCGGCGCGCGAAAAGCTGCCCAGCCGCGCCGACGCCTCGAACGCCTGCAGGGCGCTTAGATTGGGAATGCCGTTTCTCATGTAACTGATACCGCCGGAAGTCCGGCCCGCCGCCGCGCGCCCCATGCTGCGGCGCACCAGCCGGGACGTGCCGGAGGATCAACAGAATGTGCAATTTTATCAATTGCGTTGTGCGCTCAGGGAACATATGCTCGGGAGTTCTACCCTAGGCTAACCACGACACCACCATGCCCCAGCAAGATTCCCGCCTTGGCGGTCACATTCTGGTCGACCAACTGGTCGCTCAGGGCGTCAAACATGTCTTTTGTGTCCCCGGCGAAAGCTATCTGGCGGTGCTGGACGGCCTGCACGATGCCGACATCAAGGTCACGGTGTGCCGCCAGGAAGGCGGCGCGGCCATGATGGCCGACGCGCACGGCAAGCTGACGGGCGAGCCCGGCATCTGCATGGTGACACGCGGTCCGGGCGCCTCCAATGCGCTGGCAGGCGTGCATATTTCCAAGCAGGACTCGTCGCCGATGATCCTGTTCGTGGGCCAGATCGAGCGCGGCATGCGCGAGCGCGAAGCCTTCCAGGAAATGGACTACCGCGCCGTGTTCGGCACGCAGGCCAAGTGGGTGACCGAGATCGATCAGGTCGAACGCATTCCCGAACTGATCTCGCGCGCCTTCCACATCGCCACGTCGGGCCGCCCTGGTCCGGTCGTCATTGCGCTGCCGGAAGACATGCTGGTCGAAGCCGCCAAGGTGGCCGACGCGCCGCGCTACGAAGTGATTGAATCCGCCCCCACCGCCGGCCAGTTGGCCGACCTGGAAAGGCTGCTGGCTGATGCGAAGAACCCGGTCGCCATTCTGGGCGGCACGCGCTGGGACGCGCGCGCCGTGCAGGAATTTGCCGACTTCGCGCAGCGCCACGCGCTGCCGACCGCCGTGTCGTTCCGCCGCCAGATGCTGTTCCCGGCCGACCATCCGTGCTTCATCGGCGACGTGGGCCTGGGCATCAATCCCGCCCTGCTCAAGCGCGTGGCCGATGCCGACCTGATCCTGCTGGTGGGCGGCCGCATGTCGGAAAACCCCAGCCAGGCCTATACGCTGCTGGACATTCCGGTGCCCAAGCAAAAGCTGGTGCATGTGCACCCCGATGCCGCCGAGCTGGGCCGCGTGTACCGCCCCACCCTCGCCATCAACACATCGCCGTCCGCCTTTGCCGCGTCGCTGGCGAACCTGAAGGCGCCGGCCGCCCCGGTCTGGGCCGACGGCGCAAAGGCCATGCGCGAGTCCTACCTGAAATGGAGCGATCCCGAAACCGTCACCACGCCCGGCGCGCTGCAACTGGGCCAGGTGATGGCGTACCTGGAAAAGACGTTGCCCGCCGACGCCATCATGACCAACGGCGCGGGCAACTACGCCACCTGGCTGCATCGCTTCCATCGCTTCACGCGCTTTGGCACGCAGTTGGCCCCCACGTCCGGATCCATGGGTTACGGCCTGCCGGCCGCCGTGGGCGCCAAGCGTGTCTGGCCCGACAAGACCGTCGTGTGCTTCGCGGGCGACGGCTGCTTCCTGATGCACGGCCAGGAATTCGCCACGGCGGTGCAGTACGACCTGCCCATCGTCGTGATCCTGGTGGACAACGGCATGTACGGCACGATCCGCATGCACCAGGAAAAGCACTACCCGGGCCGCATTTCCGCGACCGAGCTCAAGAACCCCGATTTCGCCGACTACGCGCGCGCCTTTGGCGGCCACGGCGAACGCGTGGAGACCACCGAACAGTTCGGTCCGGCCTTTGAACGGGCATTGGCCAGCGGCAAGCCGGCGATCCTGCACTGCTTCATCGACCCGGAAACCATCAGCCCGTCCACGACCCTCGAGAAGATCCGCGAGGCGGCGCTGAAGGCCCAGCACTGAACCCTGCACGGGCGGCATAACCGGCAGCACGACTGTCAGCAAACCCGGCGGCGCGTCCAGACGCACCGCCGTGCAAACCCCAACTTGCCGCCCGAATTATTTTAAGTTTAAACTTTCTAGATTCCGATCACGGAAATCCATAGCGGAGACCCAGCATGTCCTCGAACCCCTCATTCCACTGGCAAGATCCTCTGTTGCTGGACCAGCAACTGACCGAAGAAGAGCGTATGGTGCGCGACGCCGCCTACGCCTACTCGCAGGACAAGCTGGCTCCCCGCGTGCTCAACGCATTCCGCAACGAGAAGACCGATCCCGAGATCTTCTCCGAAATGGGCGAACTGGGCCTGCTGGGCGCCACGATTCCCGTTGAATACGGTGGCGCCGGCCTGAACTACGTCAGCTACGGCCTGATCGCCCGTGAAGTCGAACGCGTCGACTCCGGCTACCGCTCGATGATGAGCGTTCAGTCCTCGCTGGTCATGGTGCCGATCAACGAATTCGGCAGCGAAGAACAAAAGAAGAAGTACCTGCCCAAGCTGGCGCGCGGCGAATGGATCGGCTGCTTCGGCCTGACCGAACCCAACCACGGCTCCGACCCCAACGGCATGGAAACCCGCGCCGTCAAGACGGCCGACGGCTACAAGGTCAGCGGCAACAAGATGTGGATCACCAACTCGCCCATCGCGGACGTGTTCGTGGTGTGGGCCAAGTGCGTCGGCGGCGACTTCGACGGCAAGATCCGCGGCTTCATCCTTGAAAAGGGCATGAAGGGCCTGTCGGCTCCCGCCATCCACGGCAAGGTCGGCCTGCGCGCCTCGATCACCGGCGAAATCGTCATGGACGAAGTGGAAGTGTCCGCCGATCAGATGATGCCCGGCGTGTCGGGCCTGAAGGGTCCGTTCACCTGCCTGAACTCCGCCCGCTACGGCATCGCCTGGGGCGCTGTCGGCGCCGCCGAGGCTTGCTGGCACACCGCCCGCCAGTACACGCTGGACCGCAAGCAGTTTGGCCGCCCTCTGGCCGCCAACCAGCTGATCCAGAAGAAGCTGGCCGACATGCAGACCGAAATCACGCTGGCGCTGCAAGGCTGCCTGCGCCTGGGCCGCATGAAGGACGAAGGCACCGCCGCCGTCGAGATCACCTCGATCATGAAGCGCAACTCGTGCGGCAAGGCGCTGGACATCGCCCGCCTGGCGCGCGACATGCTCGGCGGCAACGGCATCTCCGACGAGTTCGGCGTCGCCCGCCACCTGGTGAACCTGGAAGTGGTCAACACCTACGAAGGCACCCACGACGTGCACGCCCTGATCCTGGGCCGCGCGCAGACGGGCATCCAGGCGTTCTATTGATCGCCTGCCTGGTGTAGCAAAGGAAGCCGCCCGTCTGGGCGGGCTGACCCCCGAAAGTTGGATTAAATCCAACTTCCGGGGGTTTTTTCATATCGAAGTACGGCCAGCGCTTCAAGCCGAGCGCAGCTAGCTAACTGAGTTTCAGGAACTCGAAGTGCGTCGGTCCGATAGGAGGCCGACCTCACGCGCTTCGCGCACTTTCCAAATTCTTCTGATTTTCGGCCGCTAGACGAAGTGTTGTTCTACGCGAACCGCCAATCTGCAAGGATGAAATATGCCAGGCCGCCCGATTGTTCGCGTAGGCGACACGACCACGCATGGGGGCACCGTGCTGGAGGGATTCCCTTTCTACAACGTCCTCGGTCGTGCCGCTGCTGGAATGGGGCATATGGTGTCCTGCCCGCGCTGCGCGGGCGTCTTTCCCATTGCCGAGGGTGTAACTACTTTCGCCATCGCCGATAGCTTTGTCGCAGTCGACGGCATGAAAACGGCCTGCGGCGCTGCGCTGATCGCGAGTCAAACTTCTGCAGTCGTGAGCGTCGATCCGGGTGGCATCGCCAGAGCATCGATCGACGGCCCTGCATTTACGAAAAGCTCGCTGACAGATCAGGCTTTGCCTGAACAGAGACTTTCCAAAGAAAGCAAACGTGCCGACTGTGATCACCCAGACACGGCAATTGCGCTGGCCGAGTACATCGTCCGCGAGATGAAGACCAATCCATTTTCCATTCGTGGCCGGCAGATCCATGACGCCAACCATTACGACGCCAATTCGTACTTAGAGGACTGGGAGAGTGCCCCCTGGTACACGAAGCTATCAGGGCGGAAAACCTACTTTGAGAAAATGACGGAAGCGAAACTTTGGGCGTACACGTCATTCGCTGAAATCATCGGCCCGAATCGGCCCTGGGACCACAAGCCTGCCTTGCAACGCATGCTGGGTTCAAACCTGAACGAGGGCTGGCAGAAGTATGGCGACTTCGACTACTACTATGACATCTGGTCGAACATCCATTATGGATACGTCGGCGTCGCACTCGGCTTCAGTACCGCCGAGCTCATCAATTCGGCGGGCATGGCACAGGCGCTCTTGGATGCCTACTCTGCCGTGCTGAAGAATCGATGGCCGACCATGCAGCACCATCCCGAGAACGGCGCCTGGCCTGCCAGTGCAGACGATGTGCCGGATCATATTTCCATCAAGCTGGGCTGCGATCTTTATCGCCAGGTCAAACCCCACGAACTGACTACGGCGACTCTCCTGCAAGTGGTTGAAGCCGTACCGATACCTTGGGGGAATGCTCGGAATCAAGCCAAAGATATCCACAGGTGCGTTCGCAAGGGGACATGATGGGCTGCGTGCTGAAATTCTTTGCCATCATCATTGGATTACTAGCTGCGCTTTGGTGTTCCATCGCCTTATGGGGCACGTTCTCGCCAGTAGTGCTCTTACATTATTCCGAACGTGCGACGGATCAAATCGGCGTTTTTTTTAACGACAACCACAACACCGCGAAATTCGGTATGAGCCCAGGCGAGACGTCAGTCCACCACACCGCAATGTTCCCGAAGCCCGATATGTGGCTGCTGCTGACGTTTCCCAGCCAGAGCACTGACTCGCTTGAAATCACCAAGCCGTTCAAGCGAATCGACGTCTGCATCGGACCGGGCGCAAAAATTGAGCGAACAGTGATTCGCCATGGTTTTCTTGATCGCTTTACCGAGCCGAGCCCCCCCTGCGAGCAGGCGGACAAGCGCTGAGTCGTGCATTGCATTCCATGAGGTCAGCGCCGCATTTCGCTGGATTACGCCGAAGCCAGATCCAGCACACTCACAGGTTCTGGCAACCCGCTTTGTCCGAATGCAATAAGCCATACGCCCGATCCCGCCCCGCCCGCGCATTGCCGTAAGCCCGACTAGGCGTACGCCTGTATACCTCTTACGCTTTGCGGGTCCCTTCAAGAGGAGTCGCGCATGCACGGCATCACCCCCCTGCGCCTGGCGGCAGTCATCGCCACGGCTTTCGTTGCTTACGGCGCTCAGGCCGCCACGACGCTCACCATGACCACTGAGTACCCGGCCACCTCCATGCCGGGGCAAGGCGTGTCCACCTTTGCCGAGCTGGTGCGCGCCAAGTCGGCGGGCAACGTCATCATCGACACGAGTTTCGACGCGGCCAAGGGTATCAAGTCGGGCGACATGATCGACGCGGTGCAGACGCGCAAGGTGGACGCAGGCGACGCCTTCGCCGGCGCGCTGGCCACGAAGTATCCGCTCTTCGGCGTGTCCTCCCTGCCCTTCCTGGCGGACTCGCTGTCCAAAGCGCGCAACCTCAACAAGGCCGCCCGTCCGGCGTACGAGAAGCTGCTGGCCGCGCACGGCCAGAAGCTGCTCTACACCACGCCGTGGCCAGCGTCGGGCATCTGGTCCAAGCAGAAGGTGGACAGCGTGGCGGCGCTCAAGCGCCTGACCATTCGCACCTACGATGCGACGTCGCAGGACGTCATGCAGCGAGCCGGCGCAAAGGCGGAGAACATTTCGTTTGCGGACGCCATGCCGCGCATCGCATCGGGCGAGGTCACTGCGGTGCTGTCCTCCGGCGACGGCGGCGCGGGCCGCAAGTTGTGGGAATACCTGCCCCACTTCGCCGAGATCAACTACGCCATGCCGATCTCGGTGGCGACGATGAATCTGAAGGCCTACGAGGCGCTGGATGCGCGTTCACGCAAGGCCATCGATCAGGCGGCCGCGCAGACCGAAGCGGAGCAGTGGAAACGCATCGAGGGCCGCCTGCAGCAGAACTACGCGAACATGCGCAAGAACGGGGTCGCGATCAACACCGCCGTGCCGCCCGCGGTGCGCAAGGCGTTGCAGGACGCCTCGAAGGAATCGATCAACGCCTGGAAAGCGGCGGCGGGCCCGGAAGGGGCCGCCATTCTCAAGCAGGCGAGCAAGCGCTAGACGCAAACCGCGGCTAGTTGATGCCGGACAGCTAGTTATTGCCGGACAGATCGAACAGGCTGGTCGCGTCCATTTCCAGCACGCTTTCGTCGTGCTGGTTCACGACCGTCCACGCCCAGTTGATGATGCCCAGGTCCGGGCGCGAGGACGAGTGGCGCGCGCCTTGCACGCGCGCGTGCAGGTGCAGGGTGTCGCCGGGTCGCACCGGCGT
>DMTA01000451.1 GCA_003454835.1 Achromobacter sp.
GCCGGATCGCCGGCCGCCGGATCGCCGGCCGCCGGACCGTGCGTCCGCCACGACAACGACCGCCCGCCTCGGGCAAGGAGACATGACATGCCGATCGACCACGCCGCCGACGCCGCCTTGGACGCGTTGCTCGCGCAGCTGAACACTGCGCTGGGCAACAAGGACATCGACGCCGTCGCCCGGATGTTCCAGGACGAATGCTATTGGCGCGACCTGGTGCTGTTTTCCTGGAACCTGCGCACGCTGGAAGGCCAGGACCAGATCCGCGACATGCTGGAACACCAGTTGCAACAGGTCGAGCCGGTGCGCTTCACCCGCGACGAGGCCGAGGCGTCCACCGACGACAACGGCCTGCTGCAGGGCTGGTTCCGCGTCGACACGAATCTGGCGCGCGGCTATGGCCACATCCGCGTCAAGGACGGCAAGATCTGGACGCTGCTCACCACGATGTCGGAACTGAAGGGACACGAAGAGCCGAGCGGCGTGCGCCGCCCGATGGGCGCGCAGCACGGCAGCAGCCGCGAACGCCAGACCTGGCTGGAAAAGCGCGAGCGCGAAGCCGCCGAACTGGGCTACGAGACCCAGCCCTACGTGCTGATCATCGGCGGCGGGCAGGGCGGCATCGCGCTGGGCGCGCGTCTGCGCCAACTCGACGTACCCACGCTCATCCTCGAAAAGAACGAGCGTGCCGGCGACAGTTGGAGAAAGCGCTACAAGTCGCTGTGCCTGCACGACCCGGTCTGGTATGACCACCTGCCCTACATTCCTTTTCCCGAGAACTGGCCCGTTTTCGCGCCCAAGGACAAGATCGGCGACTGGCTCGAGATGTACACGAAGGTGATGGAGCTGAACTACTGGACCTCCACCGCGTGCGAGTCGGCGCGCTACGACGAGGACAAGCAGGAATGGGAGGTCCAGGTCGTGCGCGAGGGCAAGCCCGTCGTGCTGCGGCCCAAGCAGCTCGTGCTGGCTACCGGCATGTCGGGCAAGCCGAACATCCCCAGCTTTCCGGGGCAGGACGAATTCCAGGGCGAACAGCAGCACTCCTCGCGCCATCCCGGCCCCGACGCCTACCGCGGCAAGAACGTCGTCGTCATCGGCGCCAACAATTCGGCCCATGACATCTGCGCGGCGCTGTGGGAAGGCGGCGCCAACGTCACGATGGTGCAGCGCTCGTCCACGCACATCGTGCGCTCCGAGACGCTGATGGACATCGGGCTGGGCGGGCTGTATTCCGAGCAGGCGCTGGCCAACGGCATGACCACGCGCAAGGCCGACCTGACCTTCGCGTCGGTGCCCTACAAGATCCTGGCGCAATTCCAGATCCCGCTCTACGAGCAGATGCGTGAGCGCGACGCCGAGTTCTACCGGAAGCTGGAAGCCGCCGGCTTCATGCTGGATTGGGGCGACGACGGCTCGGGCCTCTTCATGAAATACCTGCGGCGCGGCTCTGGCTATTACATCGACGTGGGCGCGTGCGACCTCATCATCGACGGCAGCATCAAGCTGCAATCGCGCACTGACGTCAGCCGCCTGACGCGCGACGCCGTCGTCCTGACCAATGGCGTCACCCTGCCCGCCGACCTGGTGGTCTACGCCACCGGCTACGGCTCGATGAACGGCTGGGCGGCGGATCTGATCAGTCCCGAGGTCGCGGACAAGGTGGGCAAGTGCTGGGGATTGGGGTCGGACACCACCAAGGATCCCGGCCCGTGGGAAGGCGAACAGCGCAACATGTGGAAGCCCACACAGCAGGAGGCGCTGTGGTTCCACGGCGGCAACCTGCACCAGTCGCGCCATTACTCGCAGTATCTGTCCCTGCAATTGAAAGCGCGCCACGCCGGCATTCCCGTGCACGTGTATGGGATGCAGGAGGTGCACCACACGCGGTAGGCGCCGGAAAAACGGGGCGCTCGGGCGGCTTGCCGGCCCTTGCGCCCCACCCCGGCCGGGTAGTAAATTGTTGACACTTCAACGCGCCAAACGCGCGTTTTTCCGGTTATCACCCCTAAAACTGGACGAATTGTCGACACGATGAGCAAAGTGCTCACCCTTCCAGGCACGCCGCCCCCCGACGGCGAAACCCTGTCGGACCACATCTTCCGCAAGATCCAGTCCGCCATCGTCAAGGGCGAAATCGCCCCGGGCAGCAAGATCTCCGAACCCGAGCTGGCGCGCATCCATGGCGTCAGCCGCGGTCCGCTGCGCGAAGCCCTGCATCGTCTGGAAGGCCAGAAGCTGCTCGTTCGCGTGCCGCACGCCGGCGCGCGCGTCGTGTCCCTGTCGATCCAGGAACTGGTCGAACTCTACGAAATCCGCGAATCGCTGGAAGGCACCGCCTGCCGCCTGGCCGCCGAGCGCATGCCGCCGTCGGAAATCGACGAGCTGCGCGGCGTGCTGGAAGCGCACGAGCGCGACGAAGCCTTCCAGGCGGGGCTGGGCTATTACCAGCAGGAAGGGGACTACGATTTCCACTACCGCATCGTCAAGGGCAGCGGCAACCAGATGCTGTTTCGCATGCTGTGCGACGAGCTCTATCAGTTGGCGCGCATGTATCGCATCCAGTTTTCGACGACGCCCAACCGCCCCCGGCAGGCCTATGCCGAGCACCACCGCATTCTGGACGCCATCGCCGACGGCGACGGCGAGCTGGCCGAACTTCTGATGCGCCGGCACATCCGCGCATCCCGCATCAACATCGAACAACAGATCGCGCAAAGCACCCAACAGCGCACGGAGGCATGATGAACAAGTCGTACCGCAAGAACCTGCCCGGCACCCGCCTAGACTACTACGACGCCCGCGCGGCCGTGGAGGCCATCGCGCCCGGCGCGTATGACGGCCTGCCCTACACGTCTCGCGTCCTGGCTGAAAACCTGGTGCGCCGCTGCGAGCCCGCACTATTGACCGACGCGCTCAAGCAGCTCATCGAACGCCGCCGCGACCTGGACTTTCCGTGGTTTCCGGCGCGCGTGGTCTGTCATGACATCCTGGGCCAGACCGCGTTGGTGGACCTGGCGGGTCTGCGCGACGCCATCGCCGACAAGGGCGGCGACCCGGCCAAGGTCAATCCCGTGGTGCCGGTGCAGCTGATCGTGGACCACTCGCTGGCGGTGGAATACGACGGCAACGATCCGGACGCCTTCGCCAAGAACCGCGCAGTGGAAGACCGCCGCAACGAAGACCGTTTCCATTTCATCGACTGGACCAAGCAGGCCTTCGAGAACATCGAAGTCGTGCCGCCGGGCAACGGCATCATGCACCAGATCAATCTGGAGCGGATGTCGCCGGTGATCTACACGCAGGACGGCGTGGCCTTCCCGGACACGCTGGTCGGCACCGACAGCCACACCCCGCACGTGGACGCGCTGGGCGTCATCGCCATCGGCGTGGGCGGCCTGGAAGCCGAAAACGTCATGCTGGGCCGCGCGTCGTGGATGCGCCTGCCCGACATCGTCGGCGTCGAGCTGTCCGGCCGCGCGCAGCCCGGCATCACCGCGACCGACATCGTGCTGACCCTGACCGAATTCCTGCGCAAGGAGAAGGTGGTGGGCGCGTACCTGGAGTTCTACGGCGAAGGCGCGACCAGCCTGACGCTGGGCGACCGCGCCACCATTTCGAACATGGCGCCGGAATATGGCGCCACCGCCGCGATGTTCTCCATCGACCAGCAGACCATCGACTACCTGCGCCTGACCGGCCGCGAGGACGAGCAGATTGCGCTGGTGGAAAACTACGCCAAGACCGCCGGCCTGTGGTCCGACAGCCTGACCGCCGTGCAGTACGAACGCGTGCTGCGCTTTGACCTGTCAACCGTCGTGCGCACGCTGGCCGGCCCGTCCAACCCCCATCGCCGCCTGCCGGTGTCGGACCTGGCCGAGCGCGGCATCGCTGGCGTGGTCGAGAACCAGCCGGGCCTGATGCCCGACGGCGCCGTCATCATCGCCGCCATCACCAGCTGCACCAACACCAGCAACCCGCGCAACGTGATCGCCGCGGGCCTCTTGGCGCGCAACGCCAACCGCGCGGGCCTCGTGCGCAAGCCGTGGGTCAAGAGCTCGCTGGCGCCGGGATCCAAGGCCGTGCAGCTCTATCTGGAAGAAGCCGGCCTCACGCAGGATCTGGAACAGCTGGGCTTTGGCGTCGTGGCATTCGCCTGTACCACGTGCAACGGCATGTCCGGCGCGCTGGACCCGAAGATCCAGCAGGAAATCATCGACCGCGATCTGTACGCCACCGCCGTGCTGTCCGGCAACCGCAACTTCGACGGCCGCATCCATCCGTACGCCAAGCAGGCCTTCCTGGCCTCGCCGCCGCTGGTCGTGGCCTACGCCATTGCGGGCACGATCCGCTTCGATATCGAGCGCGACGTGCTGGGCGTGGGCGCCGATGGCCGCGAGATCCGCCTGAAGGACATCTGGCCCAGCGACGACGAGATCGACGCCATGGTCAAGTCGGCGGTCAAGCCCGAGCAGTTCCGCAAGGTCTACGCCCCCATGTTCGGCATCAAGGACGACCGCCAGACCGCCGTCAGCCCGCTGTACGACTGGCGCCCGCAGAGCACGTACATCCGCCGTCCGCCGTACTGGGAAGGCGCGCTGGCCGGCGAACGCACGCTGCGCGGCATGCTGCCGCTGGCCGTGCTGGGCGACAACATCACCACCGACCACCTGTCGCCGTCCAACGCCATCCTGATGGACAGCGCCGCGGGCGAATACCTGGACAAGATGGGCTTGCCGGAAGAAGACTTCAACTCGTACGCCACGCACCGCGGCGACCACCTGACCGCGCAGCGCGCCACGTTTGCCAACCCCAAGCTCTTCAACGAAATGGTGAAGAACGCCGACGGCACGGTGCAGCAAGGCTCGCTGGCGCGCGTGGAACCGGAAGGCCAGGTCATGCGCATGTGGGAAGCCATCGAGACCTACATGGACCGCAAGCAGCCGCTGATCATCGTGGCCGGCGCCGATTATGGCCAAGGCTCGTCGCGCGACTGGGCCGCCAAGGGTGTGCGCCTGGCCGGCGTGGAAGCCATCGTGGCCGAAGGCTTCGAGCGCATCCACCGCACCAACCTGATCGGCATGGGCGTGCTGCCGCTGGAATTCAAGCCGGGCGTTGACCGCAAGACGCTGAATCTTGACGGCACCGAAAGCTACGACGTCATCGGCCAGCGCAAGCCGCGCGCGGACCTGACGCTGGTCATCCACCGCCGCAACGGCAGCACCGAACAGGTGCCGGTGACCTGCCGCCTGGATACCGCAGAAGAAGTGTCCATTTACGAAGCCGGCGGCGTGCTGCAGCGCTTTGCCCAGGATTTCCTGG
Organism: Achromobacter sp.; assembly: GCA_003454835.1. Taxonomy (GTDB): domain Bacteria; phylum Pseudomonadota; class Gammaproteobacteria; order Burkholderiales; family Burkholderiaceae_B; genus Achromobacter. The sequence continues at coordinate 5,323 of DMTA01000451.1, forward strand.
AAGCCGCCTCCGCGACGGACGCCGGCAAGCTGGCCTGACCGGCCGTTGTACAGACCGGCGGGCGTGTGCAGCGCCCGCCGCCCTGCTCCGATATTTCTGGACCGATATTTCTGGACCGATATTTCAGGACCGATATTTCAGGACCAATATTTCAGGACCGACACATGGCACATGCTCCTCAAATCAAGATCGCCGCGACCTACATGCGCGGCGGCACCAGCAAAGGTGTGTTCTTCAAGCTGGACGACCTGCCCGAATCCGCCCGCGTGCCGGGCGCCGCGCGCGATGCGCTGCTCTTGCGCGTGATCGGCAGTCCCGATCCCTACGGCAAGCAGATCGACGGCATGGGCGCCGCCACGTCCAGCACCAGCAAGACCGTCATCGTCGCCAAAAGCGCGCGACCGGATCATGACGTGGACTACCTGTTCGGGCAGGTCTCCATCGACCAGCCCTTCGTGGACTGGAGCGGCAACTGCGGCAACCTGTCCGCCGCAGTCGGCCCCTTCGCCATCACCAACGGCCTCGTCGACCCCGCCCGTGTTCCGCAGGACGGCGTTGCAGTCGTTCGGATCTGGCAGGCCAACATCCAGAAGACGATCGTCGCGCACGTGCCCATCACCGGCGGCGCGGTGCAGGAAACCGGCGACTTTGAACTGGACGGCGTGACCTTCCCGGCCGCCGAACTGCGTCTGGAATTCATGGACCCCGCCGAGGAAGGCGACGGCGGCTCCATGTTCCCCACCGGCAACCTGGTCGACAACCTGGAAGTGCCGGGCATCGGCACGTTCAAGGCCACGATGATCAACTCCGGCATCCCCACGATCTTCCTGGAAGCCGACGCACTGGGCTACAGCGGCACGGAACTGCAGGACGCGATCAATGGCGACAACGCCGCGCTGTCGCGCTTTGAGACCATCCGCGCCCACGGCGCACTGCGCATGGGCCTCATCAAGGACCTCGCCGAAGCCGCCAGCCGCCAGCACACGCCCAAGATTGCGTTTGTCGCCCCGCCCAAGGAATACATTTCGTCCAGCGGCAAGAAAATCGGCACGAGCGACATTGATGTGCTGGTGCGCGCGCTGTCCATGGGCAAGCTGCATCACGCCATGATGGGGACCGCGTCGGTCGCCATCGCCACGGCGGCGGCGGTGCCGGGCACGCTGGTGAACCTGGCGGCCGGCGGCGGCGAGCGCGACAACGTGTGCTTTGGCCACCCGTCGGGCACGCTGCGTGTCGGCGCGCAGGCGCAGTTGGTGGATGGCGACTGGAATGTGACCAAAGCCATCATGAGCCGCAGCGCGCGGGTGCTGATGGAAGGTCGGGTGCACGTGCCGCGCGAGGGGTTTTGATCAGAGAGGGGTAGATAGACCTCTGCAATGCGAGCCGGCGGCGGCAGGGCGCGCATCACTGCTTGTCCACGTCGGGCAAATCCGCACCGGGCGCTGAAGCAATGAACGCATCGAGCAACCGCTGTTCGTACGCCACCTTGGCCGGATCGATGTAGGGTTCGGGCGCCGGCTGGTTGCGCTGGCTTTCGCGCACCAGACTGGCAAACTGCTCCTTGAATTCAGGCGACGGCGCCTCGCTGTACTTCGAGTGCTGGGGCCGCAGCTTGACGTCGAAGGGATCGATTTCCGGTTTTTGGCCGGGCGTTGTCGAGGTGATCGCAATCACCGTCGCCTTGCCGCGCTGGCGCAGCGGCATCACCACGCTGGTGTCGGCGTTCAGATAGCTTCCCATCGTGGCCAGCGCAATGCCGACAAAGGGCGAGGAGGCGCCGGTGTCACCCAGGCGCTGCGTGAGGTCATAGCTCTGCATGGAGTCCAAGGGATCCAACGTGCTTTGCGCGGCGGCCAGCGCTGGCGCCAGATCGGCCAGCCCGCCCGTCGGGCTGCCGGTGTCGTAGAACACGCGCGCTGGCGCATCGATGATTCCCATGGTGGCCCGCTGCCAGGCGCTGGCCAACGCCGCGTAGCGAGCCTGATCTTTCAGAAGTTTTCCGGTCTGATCACCATCCGTCTGACCACCATCCATTAGAGATACCTCCACCGGCCGATGCAGCTGTGCAAGCACCCGCAGCCGGTCCCACTGCTTGAAGCCCTGCTCCGTGATGGGTTCGGAAAACGAAGGCGTTGGCCTGAACGCCTTGGGCGGCTGGCGCTTCCAGCCGGTAAAGGCCGGATCGATGTCGTTTCGGGCATTGGGTTTGGTGTACGGCGCATAGGCGCGCAGCCAATCCAGTCGCTCGGGGCGCGCCACGATCATGGCCACCACCGCGTCGGTCAGTTCGCCGGGCTGGCGCGGGCCGGTGCCCACGCCGATTGGCGGTTTGCGCCGTGGCCCCAGGGCGCGGGCGATGTTGTAGCCTTCCACCGAATACACGAGTAACGCAGGCATGTCAGGGTTGACCTCGAACAGCCGAAACAGATACTCCACGGCCGCCTCAGGCGTCGTGTTGCAGATGACGCCGGGTTCAAGTTGCCGAATTCGGTGCCAGTGCATGCCGGCGGGTGCTCTGTGATCCTCGACCATCAGATTGAGCATCGTTGATACTCGTTCTGATGGCGTCCGGGGATCTTTGGTAGAGTCATAATCCCGTGCGATGGTCAGCGTAGGAATTGGCCAGCGCTCTGGAAAGCCTTGCATCGCGAGCTCCAGCGCATTGGCCTTACGCATTTTCCACGCCATGTTTTTGTCGTCTACCCCAATCGGATAATGTGCGGGGTCCATCGGCAAGACGGTTCCCACGTGCAGGGCCTGGGGCTGCGCATTGTTCTGCTCTTGCAGATGCGCCCACACCTGACCCTGGCGATACACGTCAAGGCTCAGCCCAACGCGGACAATATCGAGTGTGGCCAGGCGCGCGCTTGGCGGAGGAGCTTGCGTGGTGGTCATGATGGATCCTTGCGTGGATGTTGGAACCGGTTGATCCCTGCGTCGGTATTCAATCGGTACGGGCGGCAGCGGGCATGCGATGTCGGCTAGTGGCCCAGCCTGCATCGGCGGCGCGCCAACTGTGGGTGTGGCCGACAGTGCCGAGGTCAACAAGAAAAGGGCGGAAAGCGCTCTGCAATGCTTCATGCTGCATTTCCCTCGCCAGGTTGGGGCAGGTGGCCGAAATAGCGATCCTCCAACGTCTGGCTCATTACCGCCGTGGGGCGTTGTGCGTTGGCGGCGATCATTGGCAATACGCCAGTCAAACGATAATCGCCGGAGGCGACTATCAGCGCCCGCCGATCCGTTGACTCGGCTCCGAAAAAAAGGAGAGTAGAGGCCTCAAGCGGGTTCTCGTCGACAGCGAGTTGGTCGCCGCGAGTGTCGTCGTCTCGCCACCCCAACCGCCAGTCCGCCACCCGGCATAAATAGGTATAGAACTCCTCGTCATCGATGCTGCGCGCCTGGCCCAATGCCAGGTCATAGGCCAGCGCGCGTCGACTGTGCTCCTTGTTCATTGGTATGGCGGAATGAAACGAGTACGCGTTCTGCTCGGCTCTTTCGGCATTCATGCGACGCCGGCGCGCCTCGTTCGGGCTCTCTTGGTAGTTCACCCAAAAGCGCCTGCCACCCTTATAGGACGCGAAAGTGATGCGGTGCCAGTCGGCGGCCCATGCGTTGTTGCCTGGCTCCTTATAGGGATTGCGCGCCGGATCATTCAGGTCGGTCAGTTGCGCTTCCAGTTCCGGGGCTAACGCCATGGCCCGCGCCTGATTTCGATGCGCCGCCGTCAAGGGCCCTGCGCTTTCGGGCAGGTCGACGAAACGCGATCCCAAATGGTTGATACCTCCATTGGTCACGGCAATCGATGCGTCGATCGGATCATCCGGTGCATAGACCGGCGCGATTCCGCCTGACGCCTGACTGGCATCGCGCGCGCCGTGTGCGCCAAAGTCCGCCTCGAAAGCACGTGGCAGCGCGGGCGCATTGATTGGGATCGTCTGCCCGGTCGCGAAGGTTGCCTGGCCCACCTCCTGGAGCGCCCCAAGCGCCGAGCCTTCCCACGTCGACTCTCCGGTTGTGAGCAATTGATAGGTGTACTCCGGCGGCATTCCTACTTGATGCCGCCCAGCCTCGCGTTCGCGGATGGTGAAGACCCGCTGGTAGAACCTGGAGCCCAGTGCTCCAAGTGCCGGCACGGTTCTTTTAATGGCACGCCTATTCTCGGGGAGAATCTTGTTCAGCGTCTCGGACACGTAACTGAGCAGGAAGCGCTCTGGAACGAGCTCCGTGAAGGACGCCATGTTCGCAACGCCCTGCCAACCGATTCCTTGCACACTCTTCATGCCCACGGTTTGATCCTCGGGCGAGAAGTACAGATAGACATTGCCGCGGTTGTCCCTCTCGGTAAAGTCCAGCTCCTGGCCGTCCATCGTCGTCCGGCACTTGTCGCCCGTCCAGCGCAGGCCGCCAATGCAGGCCTCGTTGACCGGGTCGGCCATGTCCGCCAAGGCGGGCACCACATTGGGCTGGCGACCGATGAATTGCGTGATGTTGGCAAGCGTCTGCAAACGCGCGAGTGTGGTCTGCTGGTTGGAACGAACCAGCAAGTTTTCGAGGAAGGGCTCGCCGAGGCCGTAAGGCGAACTCATCATCACCAGCGCATCAATGGGCCGCTCGCCCTCATCCTTGAGATACGCATTGGCCAGCAACGCGATCAAGGTTCCCTGGCTGTGCCCGACGACATTGATGGTGTCGTTCAAGCCGTCGCTGCCGCTCTGGCCTTTGTAGCCGCGAATGGTTTTCACCAGCGCCGCCAGTCGCAACGCGGCCAGCACCATATACCGGCGGGCCGGGGCGGGCATCAGCGGATGGCTGGGTGATCCGAACACCGGATTGACCGGCATGGCCCCGAGTAGCCTTCCCGAGAATCCGGGCCCAAACATGTCAGGAATATTTGTCGTCGCATTGGCGAACATCCCGCCTTGCTTGATACCGTCCTTGTCCAGCCGGTTGCCGAAGCGGTCCAGCCATTCGCCGTGCGTCGTTCTTTTGTTTATAGCTTGCTCTTCCTCACGGAATCCCCAGTAAAAAGGAATGACCACGCTGCGCGAGCGACCACCCAGTTTGCCAGCATGCGCTCGCCGTCGGTAATAAGCCCGGTCTGGATCTGGGGCGCTTCCTTGATCATCTTCAGGAAGCCTGTAAGTCGCCGGATTCAGCGCCGCCATGTTGCGTCCGCCCCGCGCCGTAGTCAGATGATCCAGCCGTTCGTTCAGCCCCTCGCAGATTCCCTCCTCCTGGTCGGCATACGAGCCCGCCAGATCGTTGACGCCATGGATCAGGATGACAATGCAGGGCTTGGGTTGTTGAATCTGTGCATAGGCTGGCCCCGCGTCGGGGGCCACCAACGCTTTGGTCTGCCCCGTCAGGGGAATGTGGTGGGTCATCGATCTGCTTTCGTCGAGTGGTGAGAGCGAGTTGAGTCGGAAGACAGCCACGCGCCTGCTCGTCGGCTCCTGTGTACGACCGGACGGCGTTGGGTGGCTGCGTCGAATTCAAAGGGCCGTGGGCCGAATTCCGGCCGGAAACAGAAAAGTTTCCGTTAAACGGGGTTTGTTGAACCTAAGGAATTTTCGAAAGTACGGTGTCCGTGGTCGACTGCGGCGGATCGGATCAAAGTTCTTGATCTCATCCCTAAAGTCGCCACCTCCGCCTGCCGTTAGCGGATTGCGGCCGGGGATTTCCAGGCCGACTAGCAACCCGCCAACCTTCGCGTTGGCGTATCCAGTACACGAGCATGAAGATAACGTCGCTGCGCAACCGCATTTTGCTTATTACCTGCTTTACGGTGGTGGGAGCGCTTACGCTCTCGGGCCTCATCACCTACCAGATCGTGCGCGACAACATGATGTCCACCATCGCCGCGACCCTGAACGCCGTGGCCTCCGGCAACGCCAGCGCCATCGAGCGCTGGTCGGCGGACAAGGCGCAGGCCGTCGACGCCACGGCGAAGGTGGTCGAGAAAGGCGATCCCCGGGGCCTGACCAAGCTCATGGGCGAAACCAACGGCTTTCCCATCACCACCATCGGCTGGTCCGACAAAACCTTCTTTTCCACCACCAAGACCGCGGCGGATTACGACCCGACCGCGCGGCCCTGGTACAAGAGCGCCGTGGCCGCCGGCAAGCTGACGATCACCAAGCCGTACGGGGATTCCAGCACGGGCGTGCTGTACGTGGCGTTCACTGCGCCGATGATCCGCGACGGCCAGACGACCGGCGTGCTGAGCGGCGCCGTGCCGCTCGATGGCGTGAAAGACATCATCAAGGCCATCCACCCCACCCCGTCCAGCAGCGCGTTTGTGCTGGGCACGGACGGCCAGGTGATCTCGCACCTGAACGACAAGCTGGCGCTCAAGCCGTCGACCGACATCTCGCCGGCGCTGACCGCCGAGGCGATTGCGGCCATGGCCCGCGACGGCGCCGCCCCCGTCGAGATCGCGCTGGACGGCGCGCAGAAGCTGCTGAAGGCGCGCCGCATTCCCGGCACCGACTGGTATCTGGTCGTGGCGCTGGACAAGACCGAGGCCACCGTCGGCCTGACGCAGGTGCTGAACGCCACCCTGATCTCGCTGGTGGTTCTGACGCTGGTGGCCGTGGGCATCGCCAGCGTGATCACGTCACGCGCCTTCAAGCGTCTGTCCGCCGTGCGTGACGCGATGGACACCATCGGTTCCGGCGACGGCGACATGACGCACCGCCTGGCCGTGGTCGGCCACGATGAAGTCGCGCAGATTTCGGCCTCGTTCAACGCGTTCGTGGAAAAGATCACGCACGTCATGCGCGAAGTGCGAAGCGGCGTGCATTCGATGAGCGCCGCCACGCGCGAGATCGACATGGGCAACCGCGATCTGTCGCAGCGCACGGAAACGTCGGCCGCCTCGCTTGAGGAAACGTCGTCGGCGCTGACCGAGCTTGCGTCCAGCGTGCGTCAGACCGAGGAAACCGCCGAGCACGCGACGCGCCTGGCCGACGAAGCCAGCGCGGTCGCCGCGCGTGGCGGGCAGGTGGTCAAGGATGCGGTCACCACCATGGACGAGATTTCGCAATCGTCGCGGCGCATCACCGAGATCATCCGCGTGATCGACGGCATCGCGTTCCAGACCAACATCCTGGCGCTGAACGCGGCGGTCGAGGCTGCGCGTGCTGGCGAACAAGGCCGTGGCTTTGCGGTGGTGGCGGGCGAAGTGCGCACGCTGGCACAACGCAGCGCGGCTTCCGCGCAGGAGATCAAGACGCTGATCGAGGCGTCGGTGCAGAACGTGAAGAGCGGCACGGAACGCGTGCAGGCCGCCGGTTCGACCATGACCGAGATCGTTGACGGCATCAACCGCGTTCAGCGGATGGTGAGCGAGATCCACGGCGCCATGGCCGAGCAAAGCACGGGGCTGGGGCAGATCGACCGCTCGGTCGCCGACATGGATCAGGCCACGCAGCAGAACGCCGCGCTGGTCGAGCAGTCCACGGCGGCGTCGGGCATGTTGAGCGATCAGGCGCGTGTGCTGGCCGATGCGGTGGCGCGCTTCAAGCTGCGCGAGGAAGAAACGGCAAGCACAGGCCGGCTGATCGCGCTGCCGCAGGGCTGATCCGGAATCGTCGGCGGGGTGTTACTCCGCCGGCGTGCCTGCCGCAGGATCGCCTGCCGCAGGATCGCCTGCCGCAGGATCGCCTGCCGCAGGATCGCCTGCCGAAGATTTGCCTGCCGCAGGTCCGCCTGCCGCTGATTCGCCTGTCGCAGGTCCGCCTGCCGCAGATTCTCCCGCCGTTTTCCGGGGCGGGCCGACCTGCTTGAGTACGGCAACCGCCGTCGCGACGACCTCCCCGTCCGCGCTCAATTCCCCCTGCATGAACACCAGCGACGACGTGGCCCGCGCCACGCGGCCGCGCACTTGCAGAAACTGTCCTCCGCGCGCCGCCGCCAGGAAATGCGTGTCCAGTTGCACGGTCACGCAGGCGCGCCGGCCCAGCGCTTCCCACGCAATCGCGCTGATGCCGTGGTCCAGCAGCGCGGTCAGCAATCCGCCGTGCACCACGCCTGCGGGATTCAGATGGTCGGCGGTGGTCAACAGGCCATATGCCCAACCATCGTCCTCCTTGCGCACCCACAACGGACCGATCAGACCCGCAAAACCGGGCAGCGTGCGTTTGCGCCAACCGGGCGGAACGGCGGAATCGTCGGCGGAATGCGTGTCCATGGGTTCAGCTCCTGGCCGCCATCAGTTGCGACAACGCGCGCGCTTCGCCCTGCAGTTCCGCCGCCAGCGATTCCACGCGCGCCGCATCGAGCTGCTCGGCCAACCCCGCAGCCACCAATGCATGCGTCAGGCGCTGATGGCTGTCGAACACCGGCACCGCAATCACCACAACGCCATTGATGTAGTTGTTGCGGTCCACGCTGTAGCCCTGCCGGCGCACCGCGTCCACGTCGGCCTTCCACGCCGCGAACTCGGGCGCCTGATCCCAGCGCAATGCCTTGAAGCGCCGTTCCAGTTCCTTGTCGGACAGATCCGCAAACGCGGCGACCAGCCGGCCCGTTGCGCTGATCAGCGCCGGAAAGCGGCTTCCCACGTCCACATGCAGGCGGAACGGCGCGTTGGAACGTGACAGCGCCAACACCACCATGTGATCGCTGCCGGCCACCTCGACGCCGATCGCGGTGACGCTGGCCGCATTGGCAATACGGTCCAGCACCGGCTGCGCCAGTGCGGGAAAGGGGTTGCTCTCGATCACGCTGCGCGCCAGCGTCAACATGCCCACGCCCAGGCTGTAGCGCTTGGCGCCCGGGTCGACCTTCACCAGGCCTTCTTCCACCAGGACGCGAAGAATGTGCAGGCAGGTGCTGGTCACCATGCCCAGTTCCTGCGAAATGGCCTTCAGCGTCATGGGCTCGCCGCCCCGGCCCAACAGGCGCAGGATCGCGATCGATCGCGTCACGGCCGGCACCGGCCGCACGCGCGGGCCGGCGGCGGCAAGTTCCGGGGTACTGGATTCACTCATCGGGTTCTCCGTTTTTATTGCGGCAAGCATACCTTGCGGCGCCCGCCCCGCGAGACGAGCCAAACCGCGCCTTAATTGTCTATATACAATCAATAAACGTCATTGACAATTTATTTGACGGCGCGCATAGTGGGTTCCACAGGTTGCCGACCCACACAGGTACGACGAAATGACGAAGCTGACCGATACCCTTTCCTACGCGGACGCACAGACGCTCTGCTCCTCGGACAAGCTCTGGGAGCTGTTCGATGGCAACCGCAACACCATGAACATCGCGCACGAATGCATCGACCGCCATGCGGACAAGGCGGAGCCGGCGATCATCCTGGTGCGCGCCGCGGGCGGGGACGAGACCTACTCGTTCCGCCAGATCGCCGAGGAATCCTCGCGCTTCGCGCATTACCTGGTCGAGCAGGGCATCCGCGCCGGCGACCGCGTCGCGGTCATGCTGGAACCGTCGTTGCCGTTCTACGTGGCCATGTTCGGCGCCATGAAGATGGGCGCCATCGCCGTGCCGCTCTTCACGCTGTTCGGCCCGGACGGCATCCGGCTGCGCGTGCAGGACTGCCAGCCGCGCATGCTGGTGACCAACGCCGAAAAGGCCCCGCTTGCAGCCGGCAGCGAAGACATGCGCGTAGTCATCGCCGACGACGCTTTCGTCGGCACGCTGGCTGCCTACCCGCCCCACTACGAATGCCGCACGCGCGCCGACGATCTGGCCATCTTCCAGTACACGTCGGGCACCACGCGCGAGCTGCCGGATGCCGTCAAGCACACGCACCGCGCCCTGGTCACGCTGATGCTGGCCGCGCTGTACGGCACCGGCATCCGTCCCGGCGACCGCTACATGTGCCCGTCGTCGCCCGCGTGGGGGCACGGCCTGTGGCACGGCACGCTGGCGCCGCTGGCGCTGGGCGTCACCATCGGCGCGTATGCCGGCAAGTTCAACGCCGAACGCCTGCTGCAGGCCTTGCAGGATCATCGCTTCACCAATATCTCCGCCGCCGCCACCCACTACCGGATGATGCGCAACAGCGGCGCGGCCGGCCGGTATCGCTATCACCTGGACAAGGTTTCCTTCACCGGCGAACCGATCGACAGCGAAACGTCCGCCTTCGTCGAAGCCACCTTCGGGCGGCCCGTCTGCAGCATGTACGGCACGACGGAAATCGGCGTCTGCCTCGTCAACTATCCCGGCGCGCCGGACTTCACGGTCAAGGCAGGCTCGCTCGGCAAGCCCGTGCCCGGATTGCGCGTTGAAGTTCAGGACGCCAGTGGCCAGCCGTGCGCGCCCGGCGAAACCGGCGAACTCAAGCTGTGGCGCCGCGACGCGTGGGTCGCCACCAAGGACCTTGGCCGCGTGGACGAAGACGGCTACTTCTGGCACGGCGGCCGCGCCGACGACGTCATCATCTCGGCCGGCTGGACCATGAGCGCCGTCGAGATCGAAGACGCCATCCTCAAGCACCGCGACGTGGCCGAGGCTGCCGCCATCGGCGTGCCCGACCCGCTGCGCGGCCAGGTCGTCAAGGCTTTCGTGGTGTCGGCACGCCCCGGCGACGACGCCTTCGTGCAGGAAATCCAGGACGCCGTGCGCAGCCGCCTGGCGCAGCACGAGTATCCGCGGCAGGTGGTGTTCGTGGCTGAACTGCCCAAGACGCCCGCCGGAAAGATCCATCGCAGGAAATTGCGGGAGCAAGAGCTTGCGACCGCCGACACCACGCCCGCCGGCGCCGCCCACGCCTAGGGCACCCGGCACAGGCCACCTCTCAAACCCAGGAGACATCATGCTGACCCAGACCAAGACCGAACGCAGCTTTCCCAAGATCACCGAACGCGGGCTGGACGAGCTGCGCGAACGCATCGGCGTGAAGATCGGCGCCACCGCCGAACCGTGGTGCTACGAAGCCACGCGCGACAACATCCGCCATTACGCGCACGGCATCGGCGACGACAACCCGCTGTGGTCGGACCCGGAATATGCGGCCAAGACCCAGCACGGCGGGATCATCGCGCTGCCCAGCTTCCTGTTCGCCACCAGCCGGATCGTGTCCGGCTATGTGGGCGGGCTGCCCGGCGTGCACGCCATGTGGTCGGGTGCGGACTGGACCTGGCACAAGACGGTCAAGCGCAACGACACCATTTCCACCGAAGCGCACCTGAAGAACCTGATCGAGCACCAGACCCGCTTTGCGGGCCGCGCCGTACAGCAGATCTATCACGTGGACTTCTTCAACCAGGACGGCGACAAGGTAGCCGAGGCCGACAGCTGGTGCTTCCGCACCGAACGCGACCACGCGCGCGAACAGGGCAGCAAGTACGCGGAGGTCCGCGCCCGCGAACCGCGCCGCTACAGCCCCGAGGAAATCAAGGAAGCCTACAAGCTCTACGCGCAGGAAGAAGTGCGCGGCGCCACGCCCCGCTACTGGGAAGACGTGAAGGAAGGCGAGGAACTGCCCGTGATGTTCAAGGGTCCGATGACGGTCACCGGCTTCATCGCCTTTGCGCAGGGCTGGGGCGGCCTGTACATCCGGGCCAACAAGCTGGCGTGGCAGCTCATCGACGCGCACCCGGGCGTGGGCATCACCAACCGCTTCGGCATTCCGGACGTGCCCGAGCGCGTCCACTGGGAAGAAGACTTCGCGCTGGAAGTCGGTGCGCCCGGCGCCTACGACTACGGTCCCGAGCGCAACTCGTGGCTGACCCATCACCTTACCAACTGGATGGGCGATGCCGGATTCCTGCGCAAGTCCACGTGCAAGATCCGCCGCCACAACCCCGAGGGGGACATGCTGTTCTTCAAGGGCAAGGTGGTGCGCAAGTACGTGGAAGACGGCCGTCACCTGGTCGAGATCGAACAGGAAGCGCGCAACCAGGACAACGAGCTTTCCGTACTCGGTACCGGTGTGGTCGAATTGCCTACCCGCGCCTGACCGGCGGCAACCCCCAAGACGAGGTGGGCGATGTCTGATTCATCGGAACATGCTGCACCAAGCCCCGAGGCCCGTCCGCGGGGCGCGTTGGACGGCCTGCGCGTCATCGACCTGTCGCGCGTCCTGGCCGGCCCGCTGTGCACGCAGATGCTGGCGGACCAGGGCGCGGACGTCAT
>DMTA01000529.1 GCA_003454835.1 Achromobacter sp.
AGTCTTATATAAGATATAAGACATTTGCTACCGGCCCCCACTTGCTTCTACAATTCCGGCCGACAACCCTTCTTCCAACCCGACTTTGAGCAGGCCTCACATGCTGGATACTTACCGCCAACACGTCGCCGAACGCGCGGCTCTGGGGATTCCCCCGCTGCCCCTTACGGCCAAACAAACCGCTGAACTGATCGAACTGCTGAAGAATCCGCCCGCTGGCGAGGAGCAGAACCTGGTCGAGCTGCTGACGCATCGCGTGCCGGCCGGCGTGGATGACGCCGCCAAGGTCAAGGCCTCCTACCTGGCCGCCGTGGCGCTGGGCAAGGAAGCTTGTGCGCTGATCAGCCGTGCCAAGGCGACGCAACTGCTGGGCACGATGCTCGGCGGCTACAACATTGGCCCGCTGGTCGACCTGCTGGACGATGCGGAAATCGGCACCATCGCCGCCGATGCGCTCAAGAAGACCCTGCTGATGTTCGACGCCTTCCACGACGTGAAGGAAAAGGCCGACAAGGGCAATGCCAACGCCAAGTCCGTGCTGCAAAGCTGGGCCGACGCCGAATGGTTCACCAGCCGTCCCGAACTGCCGGAAAGCCTGACCATCACGGTCTTCAAGGTTCCTGGCGAAACCAACACCGACGACCTGTCGCCCGCCCCCGACGCCACCACGCGTCCCGACATCCCGATGCACGCCCTGGCGATGCTCAAGAACAAGCGCGACGGCGCCGCGTTCGAACCGGAAGAAGACGGCAAGCGCGGCCCGGTCAAGTTCATCGAATCGCTGAAGGAAAAGGGCCACCTGGTCGCCTACGTGGGTGACGTGGTCGGCACGGGTTCGTCGCGCAAGTCGGCCACCAACTCGGTGCTGTGGTTCACGGGCGAAGACATCCCCTTCGTGCCGAACAAGCGTTTTGGCGGTGTTTGCCTGGGCAACAAGATCGCCCCGATCTTCTACAACACGATGGAAGATGCCGGCGCCCTGCCGATCGAACTCGACGTTTCCAAGATGGAAATGGGCGACGTGGTCGAACTGCGCCCCTATGACGGCAAGGCCATCAAGAACGGCGAAGTCATCGCCGAATTCGAGGTCAAGTCCGACGTGCTGTTTGACGAAGTGCGCGCCGGCGGCCGCATTCCGCTGATCATCGGCCGCGGCCTGACCGCCAAGGCCCGCGAAGCGCTGGGTCTGGCGCCCTCGACGCTGTTCCGCCTGCCCAAGGATCCGGTCGATTCCGGCCGCGGCTTCACGCTGGCCCAGAAGATGGTCGGCCGCGCCTGCGGCCTGCCGGAAGGCAAGGGTATCCGCCCGGGCACCTACTGCGAACCGAAGATGACCTCGGTCGGCAGCCAGGACACCACCGGCCCGATGACCCGCGACGAACTGAAGGACCTGGCCTGCCTGGGCTTCTCGTCCGACCTGGTGATGCAGTCGTTCTGCCACACCGCCGCCTACCCCAAGCCCGTCGACGTCAAGACGCACCACACGCTGCCTGAGTTCATCAGCACGCGTGGCGGCGTGTCGCTGCGTCCCGGCGACGGCGTGATCCACTCGTGGCTGAACCGCATGCTGCTGCCCGACACCGTCGGCACCGGCGGCGATTCGCACACCCGCTTCCCCATCGGCATCTCGTTCCCCGCCGGTTCGGGCCTGGTGGCTTTCGCCGCCGCCACGGGCGTCATGCCGCTGGACATGCCGGAATCGGTGCTGGTCCGCTTCAAGGGCAAGCTGCAACCCGGCGTCACGCTGCGCGATCTGGTCAACGCCATTCCGCTGTACGCCATCAAGCAAGGCCTGCTGACCGTTGCCAAGCAGGGCAAGAAGAACATCTTCTCCGGCCGCATCCTGGAAATCGAAGGCCTGCCCGACCTGAAGGTCGAACAAGCTTTTGAACTGTCGGACGCGTCCGCCGAACGTTCGGCAGCCGGCTGCTCGGTGTTCCTGAACAAGGAACCGATCATCGAGTACATCAACAGCAACATCGTGATGCTCAAGTGGATGATCGCCAACGGCTACGAAGACGAGCGCACGCTGGGCCGCCGCATCAAGGCAATGGAAGCCTGGCTGGCCGATCCCAAGCTGCTGGAGCCGGACGCCGATGCCGAATACGCCGCGGTCATCGAGATCGACCTGGCCGACGTGCATGAGCCCATCGTTGCTTGCCCGAACGACCCCGACGACGTCAAGACGCTGTCGGAAGTCGCCGGCGCCAAGATCGACGAAGTGTTCATCGGCAGCTGCATGACCAACATCGGCCACTTCCGCGCAGCCTCCAAGCTGCTCGAAGGCAAGCGCGACATCCCGGTCAAGCTGTGGGTCGCTCCCCCGACCAAGATGGACGCCACGCAGCTGACCGAGGAAGGCCACTACGGCGTGTTCGGCACTGCCGGCGCGCGCACCGAAATGCCGGGCTGCTCGCTGTGCATGGGCAACCAGGCGCAGGTCCGCGAAGGCGCAACGGTCATGTCGACCAGCACCCGCAACTTCCCGAACCGCCTGGGCAAGAACACGAACGTGTACCTGGGTTCGGCCGAACTGGCCGCCATCTGCTCGAAGCTTGGCCGCATCCCGACCAAGGACGAGTACATGGCCGACATGGGCGTCATCAACAAGAGCGGCGACCAGATCTACCAGTACCTGAACTTTGACAAGATCCCGGACTACAAGGACGTGGCGGACGTGATCGAGGTCTGATCCTGATCCCCCTGCCAGGCCTCGCGGCCTGAACAACGGCCCCGTGCAATCGCCCGGGGCCGTTTTTTTTGCCTCTGTCCGGGCAATTCGGATCGGCCCGCAGCCTGTATAACGAAACGTTTCAATACAATCCCCGCATGCCGATGAAACGTCGGCCGCCAACGCCGGGAAAGCCCCGGCGCATTTTTCCTGGAGGAAGCCTGCCAATGATCCGGCTATTGCCGCCGACGCTGTTGCTGACGCTGGCCGGCTGCGCCACCGCGCCGCCCTCGAATCCCGACAACATCTGCGCCATCTTCCGCGAGAAGCCGGAATGGCACGACGCGGCGCTGGACGTGCAAAAGAAATGGGGCGCCCCGGTGCCGGTGCCGATCGCGATGATGTACCAGGAGTCTTCCTTCAAGCACGACGCGCTGCCCCCGCGCTATTACTTCCTGGGTTTCATCCCGTGGGGCCGCGTCAGTTCCGCCTATGGGTACGCGCAGGCCAAGGACGAGACCTGGGCTGACTACAAGCGCGAAGCGGGCGGTTGGACGTCCAGCCGCGACAACTTCGCCGATGCGCTGGATTTCATGGGCTGGTACATGAGCAAGACGCAGCGCATCAACGGCATCTCGAAGTGGGATGCGTATGGGCAGTATCTGAACTACCACGAGGGCTGGACGGGTTATCGCAACCGTAGCTATGACCGCAAGGCGTGGTTGAAGACGGTGTCGCAGAAAGTGCAGGCGCGCGCCGAGAGGTTCACGGCGCAGTACAAGAGCTGCGAGTCGAGCCTGTCGCGGGGTGGGTGGTTCTGGTGAGGCGTTGGTTGTGGCTCAGATGATCCACGGTGTCTGACACCCGTTGAGACACCATCGCAAGCTGACGATCATCTCCCCAGGGCGTCAGACACCTTCGCGACTGTCACGGCACATTGTTTGCCGCGCGAAAGACAAAAAATCCCGGCACGAGGCCGGGATTTTTCATGCGCGGACATCAGCCCGCCGCGATCAGAAGTCCATGCTGGCCGACAGCGAGAACGTGCGCGGGCCGCCCAGGACGAGGTAGCCGTTGCCCGGATAGCCGCCCACCGACGACCAGTAGTTGCGGTTGGCGATGTTGTCGACGCGGGCACGCAAGGTCACGACGTGGCCGTCCACGTCCATCATGTAGCGCAGGCCGGCGTCAAAGCGGGTCCAGCCGGGAACCTTGAGCGTGTTGGCGTCATCGGCATACGACGAGCCGGTGTAGACCACGCGGCCGTCGATGGCCAGGCCTTCCACGCCCGGGATGTCCCATTCCACGCCCATGTTGGCCTGGAAGCGCGGCACGCCGATCACACGGTTGCCGTTCAGCGAGGCGGTGCCGGTCTTGACCTGCTTGGCATCCAGCCAGGTGAGGCCGCCAAGGAGACGGACGCTGCGGACGGGCTCGCCGAAGACGGTCAGCTCGACCCCTTGGTGGCGGTCTTCGCCCGAATTGGTCAGCTCGTTGCTGGCGTTGTAGGCCGCGCGCGGCTTGTCGGTCGAGAAGAACGCCAGGCCGCCACCGAGGCTCTCGCCTTCGTACTTCACGCCCACTTCCTTCTGCTTGGACACGAAGGGCGGAAGGCTCTGGCCTACGTTCGGCACGGGACGGCCGCCTGCGGTCGCAGGCGCGGTCGGGCCTGCGACCAGGGCTTCGATGTAGTTGGCGTACAGCGAAACGCTCGGCGCCACCTTGAACACCAGACCGAAGGCCGGCGAATTGTGGCTGGCGTCGTAGGCGCCGCTTTCCGCGCCGGTGTTGTAGGCGTAGTCACGTTGCGACATGCGCTGATGACGGATGCCTGCGGTGAACAGCACCTTGTCGTCAAGGAAGGACATCGTGTCGCCGATGGCATAGCTGCTCAGGCGGGTACGGCCCTGCAACGCGGGGTTGTCCAGGTCGTTGCCGCGCAGCGCGCCGGCACTGAAGGCAGGCTTGTCGTACGAGATGGGGTCGTAGATATTCGTGGGGAACGTGTTGCGGAAGTCCATCACGTACGCGTTCTTCTTCTTCAGATCGAACCACGAGGCCGACACGACGAATTCGTGACCCACGGGGCCGGTGCGCACCTTGCCGCGCAGGCCGATTTCCCCCGTGTTGACGCTGTCTTCACGGGTGTTGTCGAAGCGATAGAAGTTGCCAGCGCCGGTACTGCCGTTGGTGAGCGTGATGTTGCCCAGCGAATTGGCTTCGTCGCTGCGGCGCATGCCGAACGCGCCGTACGCGGTCAGCTTGTCGCTGAAGTCATGTTCGGCGCGCAACGTGCCGAAGACGTCGCGCTCGTTGGAATAGGTCCACGGCTGCGCGTAGTTCGAGCTGGCGTCCGGTGCATCGGGCACGGTCGTGACACCGGCGCCCAGCGTCACGTTGGGACGCGGACGCTTGAGCTTGTTTTCCTGCCAGCCGATGTCGGCGGACAGGCGCGTGTCGGCCGACCGCCAGTCCAGGCCCAGCGAAACGACGCTGGTGCGGCTGTGTTCGTCATCGATCGCCGTGTCGCCGCTGCGTTGTGCGGCGTTCAGGCGGATGCCGGTGCTGTCATCCGGGCCGAAGCGGCGCGCGATGTCGGTGGAAAGCTGGAATTGGCCGCCGCTGGACACACCCGTGGTGACGCGCGTCAGCGGTTCGTTCGGCGCGCGCTTGGGCACCAGGTTAATCACGCCGCCAATGCCGCCGCCACCGGGCGTCGCGCCCGTCAGGAAAGCGGTTGCGCCGCGCAGCACTTCCACGCGCTCGAACAGTTCGGTGGCGATGTATTGACGGGGAAGCAGGCTGTAGAGGCCGTTGTAGGCCACGTCATCCGAGCTCAGGATGAAGCCGCGAATGAAGTACGACTCCTGGAAATTACCGAAGCCGCGCGCCACGCGCACGCCCGAGTCGTTCTGCAGCACGTCGCCCACGCTCTTCGCCTGACGATCCTGAATCAGCTCATTCGTGTAGCTGGTGACGCTGAACGGCGTGTTCATGAAATCCTCGGTGCCGAGGATGCCGACGCGGCCGCCGCGGGCCACCTGGCCGCCCGCGAACGG
>DMTA01000452.1 GCA_003454835.1 Achromobacter sp.
GATCTGGCGGCGCGCCCTTGCTGCGGTGCCTGGCGCGCACGCCCAAGTCGCCCTGCACCGCATAGAACCAGGCATTCCAGCCAGGCGGCATGGGCAGGAGCGTCGTCGCGCCAGGCCGCAGCCAGCCGTCCAGGATCAGCAGCGGTTCGGGCGTGCACAAGGGTGAGTCCAGGCCGCCGTAGCTGCCCGCCACCACGCGGACCTTGCCCGACGGATTCTGGATGACCGGCATGTCCGCGGCGCGCAGCAACGACGTAGACGGCGGCAGGGACTTCAGATGCGCGGGGTGGTCGATGAAGATCTGTAGCCCGTGCAGCGTGGCCTCGCCTGCCGGCCGCTGCGCGTGCACGATGCCGCGCCCGGCTTGTGTCCACTGCAGGTCGCCTGCGCGAATTTCGCGGTCGTTCCGGATGCCGTCCAGGCTCTGCATGACGCCCGTGCTGTCTTCCAGCAGCAGTGTCGCGGCGCTGACCCCGGCGTGCGTGTGCGGCTCAAATGTGGGACCCGTCATGACGAAGTGGTCCACCAGCACCACGGGAGACATGCTCCCAGCAAAATCGGTATGGCGGAACTGGTGGATGGTGCAGGCGTCGCCCAGGTAGCGGCTGGATCCGGCGATGACGGCGCTGAGGTGAAGAGTCAAAAAGTGCTGCCTTACTGTTGCTGAACATGTATTCCGGCGACAGCTTATGAGTTCAACCCGTCGGACAGTAGGGGCCAATTTCAGGAATAATTGTCCTGGCTGTCAGGACAATGCCAGCAAATTTTCGAATTTCTCCTATTAAAACGCTGTATGCCTAACTACGTTCATCGCCTTGAAGACCTGCTGCTTTTCAGCGAAGTTGTCGAAAAAGGTGGCTTCTCGGCGGCCGCACGTGTGTTGAATATGCAACGTTCCAAGCTCAGCCGCCGGGTTGCGGAGCTTGAAGCGCGCCTGGGCGTGCGGCTGCTTCAACGCAATACACGGCGCGTGTCGCTGACGCCGATGGGCGAACAGATCCATGCCCACGCGCAGGCGCTGGCCCGCGAGGCGCGCAGCGTTTTCGACCTGGCCGCATCGATCGGCGACGTCCCTGCCGGGATGCTGCGCATCACCGCGCCCGCGTCGCTCGCGAGCCGCGTCCTGGGCGGTCTGGTCGCCCGATTCTGCGTGGACCATCCCCGCGTGCGGGTACTGCTGGATACCCGCGACCAGATCATCGACCTGGTCGGCGAAGGCTACGACCTGGCGTTCCGCGCCCAGGCGTCGTCGCTGACGGATGCAAAGCTCAATGCGCTGGAAATTGCCCCGGTGCCGCTGGCGCTGGTGTGCAGCCCCGCGATGGCCAGATCCGCGCCGCGCCATCCGCGCGATCTGGCCGCTCTGCCGTTGCTGGCCCACGGCACGCAGGACGGCCCGCACACCTGGCGGCTGACCGCTCCCGCAGGCGAGATGGAATCGGTGGAGTTTCAGCCCCGCAGCCTGAGCAGCAATATGGATACGCTGCGCGCAATGGCCGGCGCGGGCCTGGGCGTCGCGCTGGTCCCCCGCTATCTGTGCGGCCCTGAACTCGACCAGGGCGGTCTGGCGCACATCTTGCCCGGCTGGTCGGCGGCGCCCGCGCGGATCTACGCCGTCATGCCCGCGCGTTGCGGCGAGCCGCTGGCGTTGAAACGATTTCTTGAATACGTGGCCGCCGAGCTGCCGGCGCGCCTGATCTAAGGGCCACTCCTGCGCGCGCGGGGTCTTGCAGGCTTGGCGCGCGTCCGCCAAAGTAAGGGTTTCGCCAAATCCGGACCGGTCTGGGGCAATAAAGGGCCGGAACTTTGACGCGCCGCCCAAGTCTTATATAAGATATAAGACACAAACCAAGATATAGACCCTCGGCAAACTTGTCCAAGAGACAATGACAAACCTGCCGAAACGCCTGAAAATGCCGCCTTCAGCCTGGGCAAAACCACGGAGTCCATCATGCCGCACAACACCCTAGACACACTCAAGAATTTCAAGATCGGCAACAAGTCCTGTCAGTACTACTCGCTGCCGGCGCTGGGCAAATCGCTCGGCATCGACGTGCAGCGGCTGCCGGTCTCCATCCGCATCGTGCTGGAATCCGTGCTGCGCAACTGCGACGGCAAGAAGGTCACCGAAGAACACGTCCGTCAGCTGGCCAACTGGCAGGCCAACGCCAAGCGCGAAGATGAAATTCCGTTTGTGGTCGCCCGCGTCGTGCTGCAGGACTTCACCGGCGTGCCGCTGCTGGCCGACATCGCGGCCATGCGCTCGGTTGCCGACAAGATGGGCAAGAGCCCCAAGAGCATCGAACCCCTGGTGCCCGTGGACCTGGTGGTGGACCACTCGGTCATGATCGACTACTTCGGCACCAAGAACGCGCTGGACCTGAACATGAAGCTCGAGTTCAAGCGCAACCAAGAGCGCTATCAATTCATGAAGTGGGGCATGCAGGCGTTCGACACCTTCGGCGTCGTGCCGCCGGGCTTTGGCATCGTCCACCAGGTCAACCTGGAATACCTGGCGCGCGGCGTGCACCAGGACAAGAAGAACAACGTCTTCTACCCCGATTCGCTGGTCGGCACCGACAGCCACACCACCATGATCAACGGCATTGGCGTGGTCGGCTGGGGCGTGGGCGGCATCGAAGCCGAAGCCGGTATGCTGGGCCAGCCCGTGTACTTCCTGACGCCCGATGTGGTGGGTGTCGAGCTCAAGGGCCAGCTGCGCGGCGGCGTCACCGCCACCGATCTGGTGCTGACCATCACCGAAATGCTGCGCCGTGAAAAGGTGGTGGGCAAGTTCGTCGAATTCTGCGGCGAAGGCACCGCCAGCCTGACCGTGGCCGAACGCGCCACCATCGGCAACATGGCCCCTGAATACGGCGCCACCATGGGCTTCTTCCCGGTCGACGAACGCACCATCGACTACTTCCGCGGCACCGGCCGCACCGAAGAGGAAATCGCCGCCTTCGAGGCCTACTTCAAGGCGCAGAAGATGTTCGGCGTACCCGCGTCCAAGGACATCAATTTCACCAAGCTGCTGACGCTGGACCTGTCCACCGTCGCGCCGTCGCTGGCGGGCCCGAAGCGCCCGCAAGACCGCATCGAGATCGGCAACGTCAAGAACACGTTCATCGACCTGTTCTCCAAGCCGGTCGCCGAAAACGGCTTCAACCAGCCCGCCGAAAAGCTCGAGCAGACCTTCACCACCAGCACCGGCACCAAGGTCAAGAACGGCGACATCCTGATCGCCGCCATCACGTCCTGCACCAACACGTCCAATCCCAGCGTGCTGCTGGCGGCGGGCCTCCTGGCCAAAAAGGCCGTGGAAGCCGGCCTGACGGTGCCCAAGCACATCAAGACCTCGCTGGCCCCCGGATCGCGCGTGGTCACCGAATACCTGACCAAGACGGGCCTCTTGCCCTACCTGGAAAAGCTGGGCTTCGACGTGGCGGCCTACGGCTGCACGACCTGCATCGGCAACGCCGGCGACCTGACCGCGGACCTGAACGAAGCCATCACCAGCAACGACCTCGTCTGCTCGGCCGTGCTCTCGGGCAACCGCAACTTCGAGGCGCGCATCCACCCGAACATCAAGGCCAACTTCCTGGCCTCGCCGCCGCTGGTCGTGGCCTATGCCCTGGCGGGCACCGTCACGCGCGACCTGATGACCGAGCCCGTGGGCCGCGGCAAGAACGGCGACGTCTGGCTGGGCAACATCTGGCCCACCACCGAAGAAATCGACGCACTGCTGAAGTACGCGCTGGATCCGGAGGCCTTCGAGGCCAACTACGGCCAGGTCAAGAGCAACCCCGGCAAGCTCTGGGAGAACATCAAGGGCGTCAACGGCGACACCTACAACTGGCCCGACTCCACGTACATCGCCGAACCGCCCTTCTTCGAAGGCTTCGGCATGACGCCGGGCGCGATGCCCACGGTCAAGGGCGCGCGCGCGCTGGGTGTGTTCGGCGACTCGGTCACCACCGACCACATCTCGCCGGCCGGCTCCATCAAGGAAAGCTCGCCCGCCGGCAAGTGGCTGAAAGAAAACGGCGTCATGAAAGCCGACTTCAACAGCTACGGCTCGCGCCGCGGCAACCATGAAATCATGATGCGCGGCACGTTCGCCAACGTGCGCATCAAGAACCTCATGATTCCCGCGCTGCCGGACGGCAGCCGCTTCGAAGGCGGCGAAACCCTGTTCCAGCCCACCGGCGAACAGATGTCGATCTACGACGCCGCCATGAAATACGTCGCGGCCGGCACGCCCACCGTGGTGTTCGGCGGCGAAGAATACGGCACCGGTTCGTCGCGCGACTGGGCCGCCAAGGGCACCCAGTTGCTCGGCGTCAAGGCGGTCATCACCCGCAGCTTCGAGCGCATCCACCGTAGCAACCTGGTGGGTATGGGCGTGCTGCCCCTGCAGTTCAAGGGCAACGACAGCGTGCAGTCGCTGGGAATTACCGGCGAAGAAACGTACGACATCTCGGGCCTGGAAAACGGCATCAAGCCGATGCAGGACGTGACGCTGACGATCACGCGCAAGGACGGTTCCAAGCAGGACGTGACCGTGCTGCTGCGCATCGACACGCCGATCGAGGTCGATTACTACCAGCACGGTGGGATCTTGCCCTTTGTGCTGCGTCAGCTTTTGGCGGCCTGATCGTCAACGGTTGCAGCGTAGTAGGAACGCCCGGAACCTTGCGGTTCTGAACGGCCCCCGACAGTTGGACGAAGTCCACCTTCGGGGGCTTTTGCTTGACCGTCCCCCCGCAATGGCGAACATTTCTTGGGATCGTGGTCTCCGTTTCCTCTAGACCTAGTTGTGCTTCGGCCCGAAAGTGTCGGCGCCGGAAAGGCCCGCAATAAAGTCATCAAGAACGCGTTGTTCCCGGGCCACGACTGCCGGGTCTCGATAGCGCGGGGCACTGCGTTCCTGCTCACGCTGGTGGTCAATATGCCGCTGCCCCCGCCAAGCCTTGAACTCGGGAGAGAGCACGTCGGTAATCGCGGTGTGTTGTGGTCTCAGCGACACGCCAAACGGATCGTCAACGGGCTTTTTTCCAGGCGCCGGCGGGCTGATACCGATGAAGGTCGCACGATCGGCGCGGCGCAAAGGCACCACCAGACTACTGTCGGCATTGAGATAGCTCGCCATCGTGGCCAGCGCCAGGCCGACGAAGGGCGATGCGGCGCCTGTATCGCCTACCCGTTGGGAAAGGTCGTAGCTTTGGGTTGAGTCCAGCAGGTCCAGAGGGTGCTGCACCCGTTGCAGCGCCGGAGCCAACTGCGCAATTCCGCCCGAAAGTTTGCCCGTGTCGAAGAAGGCTCGCGTTGGCGTGGAACCCAACGCCGTGATCGCCTGGTCCCAGCCGCTCGCAATAGCCTGGTCCCGCTCCTGGTTCTTGAGCAGCACGTCGGCCTTATCTTTCGCGTGCAACGAAACCGTCACTGGCCGATGCAACCGAGCCAACACCTTCATGTAGTCCCATTGCTCAAAACCTCGTTGCGTAATCGGCTCGGGAAAGAATGTTGTCGGCTTGAACCCCCGCCGCGGTGAACGTTCCCAGCCGATGAAGGCCGGGTCGATAGAGCCGGGCTTTTCCTTGGTGTACTTGGCAAACTCGCGCAGCCATTCCAGTCGCTCGGGACGGGCGACGACCAGGGCCACGACGGCATCGGTGGGTGTCTTTGGTGTGCGCTCGCCGGGCGGAGCGATATCGTTCAGGGGCAGGTTCGTGCTGGACAGCGCCGCCCGCAAGTTGAAGCTGTCGAGCGCATACACCAGCAAGGCCGGCATATCCGGATTGCGCTCGAACATTAGAAAGATGGATTCGATTACCGCTTCCGGGTCGGTATTGCAGATGACGCCATTGTCCAACTGGAGGAGCCGGTGCCAGTGCAGGCCTGCATCGCCGCGCTCCGCTGTTGCCATTATTCTGAGCGCCACTTCCATTTCCTCGGGCGGTACACGAGGCCGTTCCATTTTCGGGTTGTAGTCCCTTACGACCACCACGGTCGGCAGAGGCCAGCGTTCCGGGAAACTCTTCAGGGCCAGTTCCAGCGCGTTGGATTTTCGCTGACCCCAGGCAAGGTCCTGCAACGTCGCGTCGGTGGGATAGTCGCGGGGGTCCATGGGCAAGGCGCTACCGACGAGCAGCGCATTCTCTTCATCGGCGCTTTGCTTATGCAACTGCGCCCAGGCCTGCCCTTGACGATAGACATCTAGACTCAGTCCCACGCCGACGATATCCAGAGTTTCAAGACGCTGATGCGACATGGGGGCACCTTGGGAAGCAAAGGGAGTTCTAGGTGAGACCGCCGCCGTGCGATAGGCTTCAGCCGACGGCAACGGACACGCCACTGCTGCCAGCGGCGCCGTTTCAGGTTCGGGCGGGGGTGACGCCTCAGGGGCAACCGCCCACCAACGCAGCAGCAGTGATGCGGCCAGGAGCGAGATCGGACTCATGGGCTACTCCATGGGCCGCACTGTAGACCGCAGGCCTGATACCTGTCTTCCACACTCTGCGAGACGACCAGGCTGGGATAGTCTGCATCAAGTGTCCTCTTCGGCAGAAAGCCACCACCTTGAAGTGGCCCATCTGGAGGCGGAATCTTGTCACTCCGATAAACGGAGGTTTCGTCAATCAGCTCCTTGTTCCCCTTCAATTCAGCCCTGTAGCATTGCAACACTGGTTCATCGGGTTCGTCAGTCATTGCCGCAGCCTGAATTCTCCAGTTGCCGTCTCGTTTCCGCCAATGCAGCCGCCAATCGGCCACACGGCACAGATAGGCATAGAACACCTCATCATCAATACTGCAGGCCTGCCCGATAGCCAGGTCATAGGCCACGGCGCGACGACTGTGCATGGCACTCATTGGAATCGCCGAGTGGAACGAGATAGGGTCATTGCTGCCCGCCGGTGCGTCCATCATTCGCCGGCGTGCTTCATTGGGCGACTCTTCAAAAACCGCCTCGTATCGTCCACCACCCAGCGGCTTGACGTGTGCAACACGATGCCACTCGGCCGCCCATTCATTGTTTTTCGGGGCCAGGTAGGGGTTACGATTCAAATCGTTGATATCGGCGGCGTTTTCCTCCAGCGCGCGCCGTAGCGCCGGACCCCAGCAGATCTGCGGTGGGCAGCGATATCACCCGGGTAGTCTGCGCATCGATGCCGCCATTGGTAATGGCAATCGAGGCGTCAATGGGGTCGGTATCCATCCACACGGGCTTGATCCCCCGGGAACCTTCGTGGCCCAGCGTCGTGCCGTCGGCAACAAAATCCGGGAGAAAGGGAGCCGGCAAAGTGGGCGCCTGGATGGTGACGGTCTGATCAACCAACAAGTCGGCGTTGGCAAACACCTTGCGCCCCGCCCCGAGTCTAGTGCCTTCCCAGGTGCTCTCGCCAATCCCCATGGCGCCCTGCCCGATCAGCTTGTAGCAATAGGAAGGAGGTTTCCCCACGTGCTCCCCTTGGCCCTCTCGCTCACGGATCGTAAAGATACGCTGGAAAAACCGCGCACCGAGCGAAGCGAGCGCGGGTATATCGATGCGCCGGTAGTCCCCTTGATTCGAGTTCGCTAGGGTATGAACGTCGGAAGTCGTGGCGCTTGAAGCATCCGGATCAAAGAACCAGTAGTAGCTGGCATGTTCCCCCACGCCTTGCCAGCCGATCCCCTGGACGTTCGCCATGCCAACGGTCTGGTCTTGCGGCGAGAAATAGAGAAACACGTTACCTCGATTGTCCCGCTCGGCGAAGCTCACCTTGTCGCCATCGATCGCGGTTTCGCATCGCTGCCCCGTCCAGCGCAGACCTCCGATGCAACTATCCTTGGTGGCATCGGCCATGTCCGCCAAAGACGGCCTCTGATGGGCGTGGTCAGCGATAAATCTGACGATATTGCTCAGCGTCTTTACGCGTGCAGGAGTCGTCTGCTGAGCCTTGTCCAGCTCACTGCGTTCGAAGACGGTCTCCTCCAGGCTGTAAGGTGGACTCATCAGGACAAAGCCATCGATTGGGCGCTGGCCTTCATCGTGGAGCATCGCGTTGGCCAGCAGCGTAATGAGATCGCCCTGGCTGTGCCCGACCACGTTGATGGTGTCGTCTTCGCCTGAACGGCCATCGGGATGCCGATAGGCTCGGATGATCTTGATCAACATGGCCAGTCGCTGCGCTGCCAACACCATGTAGCGCCGGGACGGTGCGGGGAACAACGGATGGTCTGGAGATCCAAAGAGCGCATTGGCAGGCATTCCCGCGACCTTGCCGGAAAAGCCGCTGCCAAACATATCCGGCAAGGTCGTGGTTGCATTGGCGAAGGGACCGCCTTCCTTGGAACCGGCCTTGTCGAGTCGATTGCCGAAGCGGTCGAGCCATTCGCCATGGGTGGTCTGCTTCTGGATCCGGCCTTCTTCTTCACGAAAGCCCCAATAAAAGGGGATGACCACGCTACGCGAATGACCGCCATGTTTGCCTGACGTCGCCACGCGGCGGTAGTAGACCGCGTCGGGGTCCGGCGCTCTGCCGTCATCGTCCTGGGGCGACGTGTATCGGGCTGGGTTCAGCGCAGCCGGGCTGCGCCCGCCTCGTTTGGTGAACAAATGGTCCAGACGTTCGTTCAGACCGGCGCAAATGCCGGTTTCCAGGGTGTCGTAGACGCCAGCCAGATCGTTGACCCCGTGGATCAAGATCACAATGCAGGGCTTTGGCTGCTGCTTTTGCACATAGGCGTCCGAGGCATCGGGCGCCACGAGCGCGCGGGTCTTTCCGGTAATGGGGGGCGAGTACATCCCTTCAACTCCCGATGACCTCCGGGTGATTCCCGAAAGCCAGGTATAGGCATCTTTGGCGCCGAATGGCATCGACACTTGTACAAGCCGCCCCTATGGCGGGTAAATCAGAAGCGTCTTATTAATGAAGAAGAGCAGCTCTTATTGTTGATGAGGCGCACGAGTAATGAAGAAGCGCGCCGCTGAATGTTCATGAGGCGCCCGAGCAGATACCCGGGGTTCTCCGCTGCACGGCCTGTCGGGATGGATACCCTGCTTGACCAAAGCCCGCGCCTTCTCACGGGGAAAGGATCAGTCAAACTGATACGCGTCCATCGCCAACGCCGCGTACGACACTTCGTCATTCAGCCGCCGCGCTTTCGTGCCGCCCGCGCCCAGCGCCACGTACAGCGGCATCAGATGGTCGTCATGCGGATGCGCCTGCATGGCGCCGGGCGCCTGCGCTTGCCAATCCAGCAGCGCGGGCACGTCGTGGTGCGTCAGTTTGTCCGCGTACCACGCCTGAAAGCCCGGCACGTAATCGGCCGCCGGCGCGTTCTGCGGCATGCGGACATGGCGCAGGTTGTGCGTCAGCGACCCCGAGCCGATGATCAGGATGTCTTCGTCGCGCAGACGCGCCAGCGCGCGGCCCAGTTCCAGCTGTCCGCCGGCATCTCTGCCCATGTCCAGCGACAGTTGCACGACCGGCACATCCACGTCCGGGTACAGATAGCGCAGCGGCACCCAGGCCCCGTGGTCCAGCGGTCGCCGCGGATCGCGATCGGCGGCGATGCCCGATTCCGCCAGGAGCGCCTGCACGCGCGCGGCCAGTTCCGGCGATCCGGGCGCGGCATATTGCAAGGCGTAAAGCTCGGGCGGAAAGCCGCCGAAGTCGTGCCACGCAACTTGCTGGTCGCGGGTCGACAACGCCAGGCCCTCGCCCATCCAATGCGGCGAAACCACCAGGATGCCGCGCGGCTTGCGGCCCTGCGCGGCGCTCCAATCTGCAAGCGCGGGGCCGGTCCGGCCGGGTTCGACGGCCAGCATGGGGGAACCGTGAGAAACAAAAAGCGTAGGCCAACGCATGGCTGAGCCTCCAGAAACAATAACGATGCCCCCATTGTCAGCCGATTCAAACCAGCAATAAACCCCCGGCATCGGGATAATCTGTTGCCTGATAAGCATCAATACGGGTCTCGCTCGCTTGCGACGCCTGCCGCGAACACCCATCACGCCGCCCGAATGCTGATTCAGGCAGGCCGGCATGATGTACCGCCCCCGCCGAGGGTGCCGGGCGTTAAACTACGTCGTTACACACTGAATGGACGTTCCCCGAAGTTATGGCCCGAACCCGCAGCCAATCCGCTCCCCGCATGACCCGTGACGCTACCCGGCTGGTCGCGCTTGCCCAGGCGCTGAACCGCTCGGGCAGCCGCGTCGAAGACGTCTTTTGGGAGACCCAGCTTGGCGAAGCGATCCCGAAGCTGCTCAAGGCTGGCCAGGACGCCCCGCTCGAAGCGGCGCTGGACCACCTTGCCCAAAGCGACGTGGGCGCTTACGAGGTTCTGATCGAACAGGCCGAAACCCTGTCCGAATCGATGAAGATCGAGAAAAACGGCGTCCGCTACGACGTTCT
Organism: Achromobacter sp.; assembly: GCA_003454835.1. GTDB lineage: Bacteria > Pseudomonadota > Gammaproteobacteria > Burkholderiales > Burkholderiaceae_B > Achromobacter. Next base: position 10,404 of record DMTA01000452.1, read on the forward strand.
GCTGATCGTCGCGCCCATCGTCGCCTGGACCCGCTACGCCATTCCCACCGGCCCAATTTCCGCCAGCGCGCAGCAAGCCCTGCTGGCGCAGCTTCACGGGCATGTCCTGTCCAGCAATGCGCGCACCACGTTGATGCCGTTGCTGGTCAGCGTGGACCAGATGCCGCGCACGTTCTCCGAGACCTGGCAGTGGCTGCAACGCCTCGGCTCGCAGGCGCTGGGCGCCGAGACCACCAAGCCGGCGCTGAATACCGACACCGAAACCGCGAACATGCTGGCCGACACGCGCTACATCGTCGGCACGGTCGCCGTGCCCGAAGGCGAGGCGATTTTCCGCTGGCAGGAAAAGCTGGGAGATGCCGACGCCAGCCGCGACGCGTGCCTGGCGCAATGGGCCGCGCAGGCGCAGCCCACGCGGGCCGCGCTGCTGCCGGGCTGCGGTTTCGAAGCCCTGCTGCCCGACGCCTACTACGTCAGCAACCGCGAAGCCGACCGCCAGGTGCGCCCGCTGTCGCTGCGCGCCGCGGTCAGCTGGCTGGAAGGCGCCGTCAACCTTGAAGCCTCGCAACTCCGCGCCGTGGTGGCCGGCTGCGGCGAAGGCCGCATCGACGAATACCGCATCGGCTTCACCGCGCGCAGCAGCAACGACGTGTACTACGGCTGCGTGTGGCCCTTGTACGGCCGCGAAGAAGACCTGGTCATGGACGAAGGCCAGCCCGACGTGGTCGACGAAATCGCCGCGCTGCTGAAGGAATACGGGGTCACCGACGTGCGCCGCATTCCCGGCGTGCTGCCGCCCGAATACTGCGAGGACTGCGGCGCGCCCTACTTCCCCAACCCATTGGGCGAACTGGTGCACGCCGAACTGCCCGAGGACGCCGAGGCCGCCCCCGCCCAGTTCCACTAGGCCTGCCATGCAAGCGGACATCTTCTGCCGGGTCGTCGACAACTACGGCGACATCGGCGTCTGCTGGCGCCTTGCGCGCCAGCTTGCGCGCGATTTCCACTGGGATGTCCGCCTGTGGGTCGACGACCTGACCAGCTTTGCGCACATCCAGCCGGGGATCACGCCGGGCGCCGCGCGCCAGCAGTTGGCGGGCGTCGACGTCGTGCACTGGTCCGATGCACCGGACGCCACGCTGGCGGCGCGCGACGTCGTGATCGAGGCCTTCGCGTGCGATCCGCCCGAGTCCTTCATCGCGTCCATGCGACGCACCCACCCCGTCTGGATCAACCTGGAGTACCTAAGCGCCGAAGCGTGGGTCGAAAGCTGCCACGGGCTGCCTTCGCAGCGGCCGGACGGTCTGGTGAAGCACTTTTTCTTCCCGGGCTTTACGCCGGCCACGGGCGGCCTGCTGCGCGAACCGGCCCTGAACGCGGAGCGCGAGGCGCTGCAGGGCTCGGCGGACATGCAGGACGCCTTCCTGCGCTCGGCCGGCGTGCCGGACGATGCGCTGGCGCTGCGGCGCACCGGCGCGCGTACCGTGTCCCTGTTTTGCTATCCGTCCGCCCCCGTCGCGGAATTGGCGCAGGCCCTGACCGCCGACGCGCGCCCCACCCTGCTGCTGGAGATCGGAAGAGCA
>DMTA01000014.1:0-243 GCA_003454835.1 Achromobacter sp.
TGGCGCGCTGCGGCCCGCTGGGCGGCCTGTACAGCGTGGCCCTGCAGATGCCCGATGGCCCGGCCTGGGTGGTGCCGGTGGATACGCCCCGGCTGACCCCCCGACTGCTTCAGCAATTGCGTGATGCGCAGTCTGGCCGCTGCACGATCTATGACGGTCATCCGCTTCCGATGCTGTTTAATGTGGACAATGAAAGCCGTACAGTCCTTGAAAGCATGATCCACGATCCCCTTGGCCCGCGTT
>DMTA01000014.1:419-17883 GCA_003454835.1 Achromobacter sp.
CGAAAGCGCCCTGGTCAACTGCAATACCCCCGCCCAGTGGGAGGATGTCGCCTCATGAAGGTGCAGCTGCAGGAACAAACGATGCGTCTGCGCCTGGACGAGGCTGAACTGGCGCAGCTGCTGGCCGGTGAATCGGTCGAGAACCTGACCCGGTTCGGCGGCAACGGCCGCTGGGGCACGGCGGTGTCGCTGCACGGCGGCGACCAGGCGGTGCTGCTCGATGGTGGCACCTACTGCCGGCTGGTGCTGCCGCGTGAGGCGGTGGACGGCCTGGCCGGGCGCCTGCCGTGCCGTGATGGGCTCGGCTTTGCGCTGTACCTGGATGACGGCACCACGCTGCAGCTGCAGTTCGATGTGGATGTGCGCGACAGCGTGCGCCAGCGCGGCGTGAGCCGCCGCAGCAGTTCCGGGTCACCGGTTTGACATTTGTCAGGGGCAGGGTGGATACCGGCCCCTGATTGATCCAGATCAACCCCGTCGAGGGCAATGCACGGCCTAATGGCTGCGTGACGACGGGTTACAACTTGAAAGCAGTACCCACGTCATTCCACAGCCCTGGAGCCATGTATGACCGTCGGTAGCGATCCTGTTGTCCGAAGCACTGCCAGTCCCGGCCGCGTCATCAGCGACTGGGCGCCGGAAGACGCTGGCTACTGGGAGCGCACCGGCAAACGGGCCGCCACCCGCAACCTGGTCATCTCCATACCGTCGCTGCTGCTGGCCTTCGCGGTCTGGGTGCTGTTCTCGGCAGTGACCATCAGCCTGCCGAAGATCGGCTTCAGCTTCAGCACCGACCAGCTGTTCTGGCTGGTGGCCCTGCCCAGCCTGTCCGGCGCCACGCTGCGCATCTTCTATTCCTTCGTCATCCCGATCTTCGGTGGCCGCCGCTGGACGGCGCTGTCCACCGCCTCGCTGCTGGCACCGACGATCTGGCTGGGCTTCGCCGTGCAGAACCCGGCCACCCCGTACTGGGTGTTCGTGGTGATCGCGATCCTGTGTGGCTTCGGCGGGGCGAATTTCTCTTCGTCGATGTCCAACATCTCCTTCTTCTACCCCAAGCAGAAGCAGGGCCTGGCGCTGGGCCTGAACGCGGGCCTCGGCAATGTGGGCGTGTCGGTCGCCCAGGCGGTCATTCCGCTGGTGATCACCGCGGGCGTGTTTGGTGCGCTGGGTGGCGCGCCGCAGCCGGCGGTGGAGGGCGGGGCACCGCTGTACCTGCAGAACGCCGGCTTCATCTGGGTGCCGGCCATCGTGGTCTGTGCCGTGGCGGCCTGGTTCGGCATGAACGACCTGACCAGTGCCCGTTCTTCGTTCGCCGAACAGGCGGTGATCTTCCGCCGCAAGCACAACTGGCTGATGTGCTGGCTGTACATCGGCACCTTCGGTTCCTACATCGGCTTCTCGGCCGGCTTCCCGATGCTGGTCAAGAGCCAGTTCCCCGATGTGAACCCGCTGGCCTACGCCTTCATCGGCCCCCTGCTGGGCGCGCTGATGCGCTCGGTGGGCGGCAGCATGGCCGACCGCTGGGGCGGCGCGCGCCTGACCTTCTGGGTGTTCGCGCTGATGATCGCCGCAGTGTTCGGCGTGCTGCACTTCCTGCCCAGCGACGGCCAGGGCGGCAGCTTCTACGGGTTCCTGCTCAGCTTCATGGCGCTGTTCGTGCTCAGCGGCATCGGCAACGGCACCACCTTCCGCATGATCCCGGTGATCTTCCGCACCCTGCACGAGCGCTGGGCGGCCAATGACAGCGCCGATGGCAAGGCCGCTGCCGGGCACCAGGCCAGCATCGAGTCGGCCGCCGTGGTCGGTTTCTCCGGCGCGATCGGTGCCTACGGCGGTTTCTTCATCCCCAAGAGCTACGGCTCGTCCATCACCTTGACCGGCAGCCCCGACATGGCGCTGTACGGGTTCATCGCTTTCTACTTCACCTGCCTGGCCGTGACCTGGTGGTGGTACTACCGGCGCGGTGCTGAAACCCCCTGCTAGGGGCAGCCCAGCTGACAACCCGAGCAATGCACCGAAGCCAATGAACACCCCAGCCACGATGCCGATGTCCGCAAAGGGAGATCCACGATGAGTTATTTCCTCGATCGCTTGCAGTTCTTCAAGCGTGAACCCCAGACCTTTGCCGATGGCCATGGTTTTGCCAAGAGCGAGGGCCGTGACTGGGAAAACAGTTACCGCCAGCGCTGGCAGTACGACAAGATCGTCCGCTCCACCCACGGGGTGAACTGCACCGGTTCGTGCAGCTGGAAGATCTACGTCAAGAACGGACTGGTCACCTGGGAAACCCAGCAGACCGACTACCCCCGCACCCGTCCCGATCTGCCCAACCACGAGCCGCGTGGCTGTCCCCGCGGCGCTTCGTACAGCTGGTATGTGTACTCGGCGCAACGCGTGAAGTACCCCATGATCCGCGGCCGCCTCATCGAAATGTGGCGCGAAGCCCGCAAGACCATGGACCCCATCGCTGCCTGGGAATGGATCAGCCAGGATCCCAAGCGCGCCAAGCGCTACAAGTCGGTGCGCGGTCTGGGCGGCTTCGTCCGCGCTGATTGGGACACCGCCACCGAAATCATCGCTGCCGCCAACGCGCTCACCATCAAGAAGTACGGCCCGGATCGCGTGATCGGCTTCTCGCCGATTCCCGCCATGTCCATGGTCAGCTACGCCGCCGGCGCCCGCTATCTGAGCCTCCTGGGCGGCGCCTGCCTCAGCTTCTACGACTGGTACTGCGATCTTCCCCCCGCCAGCCCCCAAATCTGGGGCGAACAGACCGACGTGCCGGAATCGGCCGACTGGTACAACTCCACCTACCTGATGGTCTGGGGCTCGAACGTCCCGCAGACCCGCACCCCCGACGCGCACTTCTACACCGAAGTCCGCTACAAGGGCACCAAGACCGTGGCCGTGTCCAGCGACTTCGGCGAAATGGTCAAGTTCGGCGACATCTGGCTGGCGCCCAAGCAGGGCACCGATGCCGCGCTCGCCATGGCCATGGGCCACGTCATCCTCAAGGAATTCCACCTCTCGGGCAAGTCGGCCTACTTCACCGACTACGTGCGCCGCTACACCGACATGCCGATGCTGGTGCAGCTCAAGGAGCGCGACGGCTTCTACGCCCCTGACCATTTCCTTCGCGCCTCGCAGCTCGACAACGCGCTCGGCGAACAGAACAACCCCGACTGGAAGACGCTGGTGCTGGACGAGTCCACCGGCGATCTGGTGGCGCCCAACGGCAGCATCGGTTTCCGCTGGGGCGAGGGCGCGGTCAATGGCGGCGAAAAGGTCGGCCGCTGGAACCTCGAATCCAAGGACGGCGGTTCGGGCCGCGAAATCGTCCCGACGCTGACCCTGCTGGGTCAGTCGGACGACGTGGTCGGCGTGGGCTTCCCGTACTTCGGCAGCGAACACGACGAACTCCTGGTCCGCAATGTGCCCGCCCGCCGAATCCGCCTGGCCGACGGCACTGAGGCGCTGGTCGCCACGGTGTATGACCTGCAAATGGCCAACTACGGCCTCGATCGCGGCCTGGGCGGCGGCAACGTCGCAACTTCGTACGACGACGACGTTCCCTACACGCCCGCCTGGCAGGAAAAGCACACCAGCGTGCCGCGCGCGCAGGTCATCCAGGTGGCGCGCGAGTTCGCTCAGAACGCGCACGACACCGAAGGCAAGTCCATGGTCATCGTTGGCGCCGGCCTGAACCACTGGTACCACATGGACATGATCTACCGCGGCATCATCAACATGCTGATGATGTGCGGTTGCGTCGGCAAAAGCGGCGGCGGCTGGGCGCACTACGTGGGTCAGGAAAAGCTGCGCCCGCAGTTCGGCTGGGCGCCCCTGGCCTTCGCCGCGGACTGGGTCCGCCCGCCGCGCCAGATGAACGGCACCTCGTTCTTCTACGCCCACACCAGCCAATGGCGCCATGAAAAGCTGAACGTGCAGGAAGTGCTCGGCCCCACCGCCGACCGCGCCAAGTACGGCGAACTCAGCATGATCGACTTGAACGCCCGCGCCGAGCGCATGGGCTGGCTGCCGTCGGCGCCGCAGCTGCGCACCAATCCGCTGGACGTGGTGGCGCAGGCTGACAGCCTGGGCAAGGACCCCGTCGCCCACGCGGTCGAACAAATGAAGTCGGGCGAACTGCGCATGTCCTGCGAGAACCCGGACGATCCCGCCAACTTCCCGCGCAACATGTTCGTGTGGCGCTCCAACATCCTGGGCTCCAGCGGCAAGGGCCACGAGTACTTCCTGAAGTACCTGCTGGGCACGCAAAACGCCGTGTTCGGCGACGAAGGCGATGCCATCAAGCCGACCGAAGTCACCTTTGAGGACGACGCCGCCGAAGGCAAGCTGGACCTGCTTACGGTGCTGGACTTCCGCATGAGCACCACGTGCCTGTACGGCGACATCGTGCTGCCCACGGCCACCTGGTACGAAAAGGACGACCTCAACACGTCCGACATGCACCCCTTCATTCACCCGCTCAGCGAAGCCGTGCAGCCGCTCTGGGAAAGCAAGACCGACTGGGAGATCTACAAGCTGCTGGCCAAGAAGTTCACCGACATCGGCGGCCCGTACCTCGGCAAGCGCCGCGATCTGGTGCTGACCCCGCTGATGCACGACACCCCGGGAGAACTCGGCCAGGCCTTCGAACCCAAGGACTGGAAGCTGGGCGAATGCGACCTGATCCCCGGCAAGACCGCGCCGTCCATGACGGTGGTCGAACGCGACTACAACGACATCTACCGCAAGTTCACGTCGGTGGGTCCGCTGCTGGACAAGCTGGGCAACGGCGGTAAGGGCATCAACTGGAATACCGAGCACGAGGTCCACGAGCTGGCCGGCATCAATGACAGCGTCACCGAGGCCGGCGTCAGCCAGGGCCGTCCGCGCCTGGATACGGCGATCGACGCGGCCGAAATGATCCTGACCTTCGCACCGGAAACCAACGGCCACGTGTCGGTCAAGGCCTGGGAAGCGCTGGGCAAGATCACCGGACGCGACCACACGCACCTGGCGGTCGGCCGCGAGCACGACAAGATCCGCTTCCGCGACATCCAGGCGCAGCCGCGCAAGATCATCTCGGCGCCCACCTGGTCCGGCCTGGAAAGCGAAGAGGTCAGCTACAACGCCGGCTACACCAACGTCCATGAACTGATCCCATGGCGCACCCTGACGGGCCGTCAGCAGTTCTACCAGGACCACCGCTGGATGCTGGACTTTGGCGAAGGCTCGTGCGTCTACAAGCCCGCGATCGACACCAAAACGGTTGCGCCGATGCTGGGCAAGTACCCCAACGGCGAAAAGGAACTGGTCCTGAACTGGATCACGCCGCACCAGAAGTGGGGCATCCACAGCACGTACTCGGACAACCTGCGCATGCTGACCCTGAGCCGCGGCGGCCCCCACGTGTGGGTGTCCGAGGCCGAGGCCAAGCAGGCTGGTCTGGTCGACAACGACTGGGTCGAAGTGTTCAACGTCAACGGCACGCTGACCGCCCGGGTGGTCGTGAGCCAGCGCGTTCCGGTCGGCATGTGCCTGATGTACCACGCACAGGAAAAGATCGTGAACGTGCCGGGCGCTGAAACCAGCGGCAAGCGCGGCGGCATCCATAACTCGGTCACGCGCACGGTGCTCAAGCCCACGCACATGATCGGCGGCTACGCCCAGCAGGCCTACGGTTTCAACTACTACGGCACCGTGGGCGCCAACCGCGACGAATTCGTGGTCGTGCGCAAGATGAAAAAGGTGGACTGGCTGGAAGGCCCGCTCGTCGAAGAACTGCAACAAGAAGAGAAGCAATCATGAGGATACGCGCCCAAATCGGCATGGTGCTGAACCTGGACAAGTGCATTGGCTGCCACACTTGCTCGGTCACCTGCAAGAACGTCTGGACCAGCCGCGACGGTGTCGAGTATGCGTGGTTCAACAACGTTGAAACCAAGCCCGGCATCGGCTATCCGAAAGAATGGGAAAACCAGGAAAAGTGGAAGGGCGGCTGGAGCCGCACGGCCGCCGGCAAGCTCGAACCCCGCCAAGGCGGCAAGCTGCGCATCCTGGCCAACCTGTTCGCCAACCCCAACCTGCCGGCCATCGACGACTACTACGAGCCGTTCACCTTCGACTACGAGCACCTGAAGAACGCGCCGCTGTCGCAGACGCCGCCCACCGCGCGTCCGGTGTCGGTGCTGACGGGCAAGAAGATGGACAAGATCCATTGGGGCCCCAACTGGGAAGACGACTTGGGCGGCGAATTCAGCTCGCGCAGCCGTGACGCCCTGTTCGAAGGCGTGCAGAAGGAGATGTACTCGACGTTCGAGAACACCTTCATGATGTACCTGCCGCGCCTGTGCGAACACTGCCTGAACCCCGCCTGTGTCGCCAGCTGCCCGTCCGGCTCCATCTACAAGCGCGAAGACGACGGCATCGTCCTGGTCGACCAGGACAAGTGCCGCGGCTGGCGCATGTGCATCTCGGGCTGCCCGTACAAGAAGATCTACTACAACTGGAACAGCGGCAAGGCCGAGAAGTGCACGTTCTGCTATCCGCGCATCGAGGCCGGCCAGCCGACCGTATGCTCGGAAACCTGCGTGGGCCGCATCCGCTACCTGGGCGTGCTGCTGTACGACGCCGACCAGATCGAAAACGCTGCCTCCACCGCAAACGAGCAGGATCTTTACCAGTCGCAGCTCGACCTGTTCCTGGACCCGCATTCGCCCGAGGTGATCGCCGCGGCGCGTGAGCAGGGCATCCCGGAATCGTGGCTGGAAGCCGCGCGCAACTCGCCCGTCTACAAGATGGCCGTCGAATGGAAGGTTGCCTTCCCGCTGCACCCGGAATACCGCACGCTGCCGATGGTCTGGTACATCCCGCCGCTGTCGCCCATCCAGACGGCCGCTGAATCGGGCAAGATGCCCCAGCGCACCGTGGGCAAGAGCGGCATGATTCCTGACGTGTCGACCTTGCGCATCCCCGTGCGCTACCTGGCCAACCTGCTGACCGCCGGCAAGGAAGCGCCGGTGCTGCAGGCCCTGGAACGCATGCTGGCCATGCGCGCCTTCAAGCGGTCCGAGACCGTCCACGGCGAACGCGACACGGCCTTGCTGGATCAGGTGGGTCTGACCGAGGAAACGGTGCAGGACATGTACCGCATCATGGCCATCGCCAACTACGAAGACCGCTTCGTCGTGCCCAGCAGCCACAAGGAAGTGGTGGAAGACAGTTTCAACGAGAAGGGAAGCTGCGGCTTCACCTTTGGCAACGGCTGCTCGGGCGGCGTGTCGGAAGGCACCCTGTTCGGCCGCAAGCCGCAGGGCAGCGAAATCTTCATCGAGATGCCCAAGTCACGCAAGAAGGCCGTTTCGGCCTGAGGAAAGGAAACATCATGAGCCTGTACCGACTGCTTTCCGCCATGCTGTGCTACCCCGAGCCGGAGCTGCTGGACTACCTGGGTGAACTGGAAGAGGCCCTGGCGGCCTATCCGGACGCCGAAGAAACCCTGCAGCCCCTGGTCAGCTACCTGGCCTCGAACGACCTGATTCCCTTGCAAGAGAACTACGTCGCCACCTTTGACCGCAACCGCTCGCATTCGCTGCACCTGTTCGAGCACGTGCACGGCGAAAGCCGCGATCGCGGGCAGGCGATGGTTGACCTGCTGGAAACCTACCGCGCCCACGGCTTCGAGCCGATGGTGTCCGAGCTGCCGGACCACGTGCCGCTGTTCCTGGAATTTCTGGGCGTCATCGACCCCGACACAGCCCAGGAACTGCTGGACGAAGCCATCCACGTGCTGGCGGCCATCGGCGCGCGGCTGGCCAAGAGCGAAAGCTCCTACGCCTGCGTCTTTGCCGTGCTGCGCGCCCAGTCCCGCGTGATTCCCCGCGTGCAGACCGAGGCGCCGGTGCGCGACATGGACGAGGCAATGGAGGCCTTCGGGGCCGGCCCGGACGGCGTAGAACCGCTGTTGCGGCCGTTCTCGGGGGGCGGCGCACAGCCCGTGCACTTCCATCCCCGTTCCGCCGCGACTCATTAATGCCCAGGACGACGCATCATGAACTCCCTGAACCAGTTTCTTTTCGGCATCTATCCGTACATCGCGCTGACCATCTTCCTGCTCGGCAGCCTGGCGCGCTTTGAACGCGAGCAATACACCTGGAAGTCCGACAGCTCGCAACTGCTGCACCGCGGCCAGTTGCGTCTGGGCAACATCCTTTTCCACATCGGCATCATCGGCCTGTTCTTCGGGCACATGGCCGGCCTGCTGACCCCCGTCGTCGTGTGGGACACGCTGGGCGTCTCGCACTCGCTCAAGCAGATGGTCGCCATGGTGGCCGGCGGCGTGATGGGCGGGCTCTGCCTGATTGGCCTGCTCATCCTGATCCACCGCCGCCTGACCGATCCGCGCATTGCGCACGCCACGCGGCCGGGCGACAAGATCCTGCTGCTCTGGATCCTGGTGACCCTGCTGCTGGGCCTTTCCACGATCGTGCTGTCGGCCGGCCACATGGACGGTGAAATGATGGTGCACCTGATGACCTGGGCGCAGCACATCGTCACGTTCCAGGGCGACGCCGCAAGCTACATCGCCGGCGTGCCGCTGCTCTTCAAGGCGCACCTGTTCATGGGCCTCACGCTGTTCGTGATCTTCCCGTTCACCCGCCTGGTGCACGTCTGGAGCGGCTTTGCGTCGATCGGCTACCTGGGCCGGGCCTGGCAACTCGTCCGTCCGCGCTGATCCACCGTCTAGGAGCCGAACATGCCTGTCATCGTCAATGGCGTCGAACTGAACGACGTGGATCTGGAACGTGAACTGCCCTTGCACGCCGAGGCCGGCAACCCCATGCGCGAGGCCGTCACAGCCCTGGTGCTGCGGCGCGTCCTGCTGGACGAGGCCGGCCGGCAAGGCTTGGATGTGTCCGACGAGGAAAGCGCCATCGGGGCCTTGCTCGCCAGCCAGGCCCCGGCGCCCGAAGCCGACGACCAGGCGTGCCGGCGCTTCTACCAGATGCACCCCGAGCGCTTCATGGTGGGTGAACTGGTTGAAGCCGACCACATCCTGTTCCAGGTCACGCCCGACGTGAACCTGGACATGCTGAAGGCGCATGCCAATGTGGTGCTGACCGAACTGCTGGCCGATCCCTCGCGGTTCGCGGAAGTTGCGCGCGAGCAATCCAATTGCCCGTCCGCCGCCATCGGCGGCAATCTGGGCCAACTCGGGCGCGGCGATACCGTGCCGGAGTTCGAACGCGCGGTGTTCGCGCTACCTTCGGGCGGGCTGCTGCCGCAACTGCTGCAGACGCGCCACGGGCTGCATATCGTGCGTGTCACACGCCGCGTCGAGGGCCGCCTGCTGCCGTACGAGCACGTCGCAACGCAGATTGCCACGGCGCTCACCACCATGAGCCGTGACACCGCCTGGCGTCAATACACCAAGCTGCTGGTTGGGCGCGCCAAGATCTCCGGCATCGATCTGGACGACGGCGAACCCGAACGGGTCTTCGCCGGGAGCGCCGCATGATGGACGAGCCAGCCCCTGCCGTATTGGCGGACGGCTTCGGCCGTCGCATCGACTATCTGCGGGTCTCGGTGACCGATCGCTGCGACCTGCGGTGCAGCTACTGCCTGCCCAAGGACTTCAAGGGCTTTGAGACGCCGGCCAACTGGATGTCGCACGACGAAATGGCCCGGCTGGTCGGGTTGTTCGTGGGCCTGGGCGTCGCCAAGGTCCGGCTGACCGGGGGCGAGCCGCTGCTGCGCAAGGGCGTAACCGGGTTGGCCGCCACCATCGCCGCCATGCCCGGGCTGCGCGACCTGTCCGTGTCCACCAACGCCACCCAGCTTGTGCGCCATGCCCAGTCGCTTCGTGCGGCTGGTGTAAGCCGGCTGAACATCAGCCTGGATACGCTGGACGCCGCGGCGTTCTCGCAGATCACCGGGCGCGACTGCCTGGATTCGGTGCTGGCCGGACTGGCGGCTGCCCGGGAAGCCGGCTTTTCCCCCATCAAACTCAATAGCGTGGTGCATGCCGCCACGCCCGAATCCGAAGTTCGCCGCCTGCTGTCCTATGCCGTGGAGCAAGGCTTCGTGCTGCGCCTGATCGAACCCATGCCCATGGGCGAATGCGGCCGCGGCTTTGCACACACCGACCTGAATGCGATGGGCGCGCGCCTGGCGGCCGATGCCGGTCTGGTGCCGTCGCTGGCGGAATCGCGCAACGGCCCGGCGCGTTACTGGACAAGCGGGCAGGGCGCGCCCGTGCTGGGTGTCATCACGCCCATGTCGCGCCATTTCTGTGCCACCTGCAACCGCGTGCGGTTGGGCGTGGACGGCACCTTGTATCTATGCCTGGGCCAGGAAGACCAGGTGCCGCTCGGACAGCTGCTGCGCGCGGGCGCCAGCGACGCCGAGCTCATCCAGGCCATCCGGGCGGGCATCGCAGCCAAGCCCGAACGCCATGATTTCAACGCGCGGCCCGAACGCATCGTGCGCTTCATGGCGCAAACGGGAGGCTGACATGCAAGATCTTGAACGACTCGTCGGCGGCTTTCAGCGCTTTCAGCAGCAATACTACGAAGACGCGCCGTCGCTGTATCGCAATTTGCGCGATGGCCAGCATCCCAGCACGCTGCTGATCGGCTGTTGCGATTCGCGGGTGGATCCGGCCATGCTGCTGGGGTGTGATCCCGGCGACATCTTCACCGTGCGCAACGTGGCGAATCTGGTGCCGCCGTGCAGCAAGGACCGGGGCCTGCAGGGCGTGCTGGCGGCTATCCAGTTTGCGGTCGAGCAATTGCAGGTCAGCCGCATCATCGTGCTGGGTCACGCGCAATGTGGTGGCATCCGCGCACTGATGGAGCGGGGCATCCGCCGCGATGGCGAAACCGACTATCTGGGACGCTGGATGGACATTGCCGAGCCGGCGCGCGAGCAGGTGCTGCGGCAGATGCCGGATGCCTCAAAGGAAGAGCGCCGGCGTGCCTGCGAACAGGCTTCCATCCTGATTTCGCTGCGCAATCTTGAAGATCTGCCGTTTGTACGGCGGGCGGTCGACGCGGGCAGCCTGTCGCTGCATGGCTGGTATTTCGACCTGGTGGCGGGCGCTTTGCTGGCATACTCCCCGCGGGCGGACACATTTCTGCCCATCGTATGCCCCTTGCTGACGGAACCCGCCCTCGTATGACTCCCGTATTCGGTATCGCCGGCCGCTCAGGCAGCGGCAAAACCACCCTGATCGAAGCCATGCTGCCGCTGCTTGGCGCGCGCGGACTGCGCGTGAGCGTCATCAAGCACAGCCATCACGACTTTCAAATGGAACCGCCGGGCAAGGACAGCGCGCGATTTCGCACCGCCGGCGCGCAAGAGGTCATGATCGCCTCGCCGTACCGTTATGCCATCGTGCACGAACTCCGGGACGCGCCGGAACCCACGCTCGATGCGCAACTCGCGCGGCTGTCGCCTGCTGACCTGGTGCTGGTCGAAGGCTTCAAGCAGGCAGCGATTCCGCGCATCGAGGTCTACCGTCCGGCACTCGGCAAGCCGCCGCTGCACACCGAGGACCCCACGTTTCTGGCGGTCGTGACCGACTCCCCGCTGGACATTGCCTTGCCCTGTCTGCCGCTGAATGAACCTGCCCAGGTTGCGGATTTTCTGTGCCGCACGCTTGGACTGCGTTGATCGCGTGTGTGACGGAATGGGCACGCGCGCGCCGAATTGCCGGCGGGAAGCGACTACACTGACACCCGAACCGCGCTCCCAGTCCCGACATTCATGAAGTCCACCGATACCGCCGCCCAAACCGACGCGCTGCCATCGCCCCGGCACCGCCTGTCCACGCGCATCGTGGCAAGCTCACTGCTGGCGCTGATCGTCGTGCTGTCCATGGTCAGTTGGACGCTGTGGCTGTCCTGGCAACTGGAAGGCGCGGGCGCGGCCATCAACGATACCGGCAGTTTGCGCATGCGGGCCAACCGCGTCGCCGTCGAGCTGATGCGGCCGCAAGCCGGGCGCGAAGTGCGCACCACCGAGCAGATCGCGATTCTTGACGAAACCATCGCCCGGCTGGCGCGGGGCAATCCCGCGCGGCCGTTATTCATTCCCAACGACAACGCCATCCGCGCCCAGTGGCACGACGTGGCCGCGTACTGGCGCGACATCATGAAGCCTGCGGCGTTGCGGTCAATGGGCCAGCCGGACGCCTCAAGCTACCTGGAAACACTGCCCGAATTCGTTGCCCGCGCCGATACGCTGGTGCGCATGATCGAACAGGACAACGCCGGCAAGACCACGTCGCTGCGGCTATCGCAGGGCGTGCTGGCGGCGATTGCCAGCGCGGGTACGTTGGCCATGATCTACCTGCTGTACCTGTGGATCATTTCGCCCGTGTTGCGCCTGCGCGACGGCTTGCAGCGCATGGCGGACCGCGAATTCAGCACCCGCTTGCCCGTGGAAAGCCAGGACGAGTTCGGCGTGCTGGCCCGCGGCTACAACCGCATGGCCGACGAACTGCAAGACCTGTACACCAGCCTGGAGCAGCGGGTTGAACAAAAAACGGCGCAGCTTGCCGCGCAAAACCGCGACATCGGTGCGCTGTACGACATGGCGGCGTTCCTGAATCAGCCCAACGAGATCGAAGCCATGTGCGATGGCTTTCTGCGTCGCGTCATGCTGCAGTTCGACGCGGACGCCGGCAGCATTCGCGCGCTGGATCCCAACAACGAGAAGCTCAACCTCGTGGTGTCGGTGGGCCTGTCCGACGAACTGATCGAATCCGAACACTGCATGAAGGTCGACGACTGCTATTGCGGTGTTGCTACCCGCCAGGCGGGGGTCATCGTCATCCAGGATTTCCGTCATTCGCCGCCCGAACTGGATCTGAATTGCCAGCGCGACGGCTTTGCCAGCGTGGCGGTGTTCCGCATCGTGACGCGTGACGAAGTCCTGGGGTCGTATTCGCTGCATTTCCGCACGCAGCGCCGCCTGCTTGCTTCCGAGTCGCAACTGCTGGAAACGCTGGGGCAGCACCTGGGCGTGGCGCTGGACAATCGGCGCCTGAGCGCGCAGGCGCGCCAGCTGGCGGTCGTGCAAGAGCGCGGGCTGGTGGCACAGGGCCTGCACGACAGTCTGGCGCAGGGGCTGAACTTCCTCAACTTGCAGCTGCAGATGCTGGATGCCGCCATCAAGCGCGGCGACGAAGAAGAGGTCAGCGAAATCCTGCCGCTCTTGCGCACCGGTGTGGACGAGAGCTACCAGGACGTGCGCGAGCTCCTGACCAACTTCCGCAGCAAGCTGTCGCAAGGCGACCTGCAGGCGGCCATTGAAGACACCGTGGCGCGTTTCCGCCGCCAGACCGCCATCGAAACCGACCTGACATTCAACCAGGGCGAAGGCGCGCAGCTGCAGCCCGAACAACAACTGCAGGTGCTGTTCATTCTGCAGGAAGCGCTGTCCAATGTGCGCAAGCATTCCGAAGCCAGCCGCGTGCGCATCGCCGTGGAGAACGGCCGGGACTTCACCCTGCTGATCGCCGACGACGGGCAGGGCTATGACCCGGCCGACGTCGCCGAGCGGGGCGAGTCCCATGTGGGCCTGCACATCATGCGCGAGCGCGCCGCCCGGATGCGCGCCGTGATAAAACTCGAATCGCAGCCCGGCGCCGGCACGCGCGTGGCGCTCACCCTGCCTGGCGCCGAACGCCAGGCCGCCTGAATCCCTGCCCATTATGACCATCCGCATCCTGCTCATCGACGACCACACCCTGTTCCGCTCCGGTGTCCGCCTGCTGTTGCAGCGCCAGCCCGACTTCGAAGTCGTTGCCGAGGCGGGGGACGGCGTCGAGGGCCTGAAGCGCGCCAAGGAACTGAAACCCGACGTCGTGCTGCTGGACCTGAACCTGCCCGGCCTGTCGGGTCTGGAAACGCTGCAACTCCTGACGCAGGATCTTCCCGGCTGCGCGGTCATCATCCTGACCGTCTCGGAAGAAGCCGACGAGCTTGGCCAGGCGCTACGCGACGGCGCCCGCGGCTATCTCGTCAAGAACATCGACGCGGACGCGCTGGTGTCTGCCATCCGCCGCGCCGCCAACGGCGAGGCCGTCATTGCGGACAGCATGACGGCCAAGCTGGTGGAGCAGTTTCGCGGACAGGCCAGCCAGACGCCTGCGCCACCCGGCACGGCCGAGCGCCACCGCCTGACCGCACGCGAAACGCAGATCGTGCAATGGCTGGCGCGCGGCGCCAGCAATAAGGTCATTGCGCGCGAACTGGATGTCAGCGAAAGCACCGTCAAGATCCATGTGCAGAACGTGCTGAAAAAGCTCAATCTGACCAGCCGCGTTCAGGTGGCGGTGTATGCGGTCGAGCGCGGCCTGTACACCGAGGAATAGTCCGATAAAAAGGCGCCACGCGCGCCGCGCGGTTTGATTTTCGACAAGGCCCGGGGGACGGGCGGCCCATAGACTGGCCGTCATGCAAACTCGAACCTCTCCCATAGAGCTCGTGGCCCCGGCAGGCAGTCTGGCCGCCTTGAAAGCGGCGATTGAAGCGGGCGCCGACACCGTCTATCTCGGGCTCAAGAACGCCACCAACGCCCGCAATTTTGCTGGGCTCAACTTCACCGAATCAGACATCCGCGCCGGCGTCGAACTGGCGCATCGCCACAACCGGCACGTGCTGTTTGCCATCAACACGTTTGTGCAGGCGGGCCGCATGGCGGAATGGCAAGCCGCCGTCGATGCCGCCCACGACCTGGGCGCCGACGCGGTCATCATGGCCGATCCGGGCCTCTTGGCCTACGCCAGCGACCGCTATCCCGATCTTCGCCTGCATCTGTCGGTGCAGGGCTCGGCCACCCATACCGACGCCATCGAACTCATGAAGGAACAGTTCGGCATCCGCCGCGTGGTGCTGCCGCGCGTGCTGACATTGACCGAAGTGGCGCGCATCTGCGCCAACGTCAGTGTCGAGGTCGAGGTCTTTGGTTTCGGCAGTCTGTGCGTCATGGCCGAGGGCCGGTGCCTGCTGTCGTCGTACGCCACCGGCGACTCTCCCAACAACAAGGGCGTCTGTTCGCCCGCGCACGCGGTGCGCTGGGTCGAAGAAGACGGCCGCATGGATGCGCGGCTGTCCGGCATTCTCATCGACCGCTACGAACCCGGCGAACCGGCTGCGTACCCCACGCTGTGCAAGGGCCGGTTCGAAGTGGACGGGCAAGCCGACCACGCATTGGAAGAACCCACCAGCCTGAACGCCATCGGCCTGCTGCCCAAGCTGGCCGAGATGGGCGTGTCCGCCATCAAGATCGAAGGTCGCCAGCGCAGCCCCGCCTACGTCACGCAGGTGGTGTCCACGCTGCGCGCCGCGCTGGACAGCGTGCATGCAGACGCGGCGCGCTTCTCTCCGCGCCCCGAATGGAACGCCATGCTGGCGCGCCATGCCGAGGGTTCACAAGTCACACAAGGCGCTTTCGAACGCCCATGGAAATGACCCCCATCCCATTCCAAATTTCAGTCGGCCCCTTGCTGTACTACTGGCCGCGCCAGCGCACCATGGATTTCTACGCCGCACTGGCTGAAACCCCGGCGGACATCATCTACATTGGCGAAACAGTCTGTAGCCGGCGTCATGAACTGCGCGCCGACGATTGGCTTGAACTGGCGCGCGATCTGCGCGCGGTGGGCAAGACCGTCGTGCTGTCGGGCCGCACGCTGATCGAAACCGGCGCGGAAGCCAGCGCCTTGAAGAAGCTGTGCGAACAGCAGGATTTCATGGTCGAGGCCGGCGAACTGGGCGCGGTGCGCCACCTGAGCGGCCGCGGCTTTGTTGCCGGCCCGCACGTCAATGCCTATCACGGCGGCACACTGACCTGGCTGGCCAGCCGCGGCGCCGTCCGTTTTGTCGCCCCGCTAGAAATGGATGGGACCACATTGGGACGGTTGCTACGCGAACGCCCCACCGGCATGCAGGCCGAAGTCATGGTGTGGGGCAGGATGGCGCTGGCGTTTTCGGCACGCTGCTTCACGGCGCGGCATTTCCGCCTGAAAAAAGATGATTGCGGCTTCCGCTGCATCGAGCATCCCGATGGCCTGGAGATGCGCACCCGCGAATCGCGCGAATTTCTTGGCATCAACGGCATTCAAGTGCAATCGGCTGCGTGCCTGGACCTTTTGGCCGAAGCGCCGGAACTCGCGGGCATGGGCGTCGACGTTATGCGTGTCAGCCCGCAATCGTCCGGCACACTTGAGGCGATCGCCGCGCTGGACGCCACGCGCCGCGGCGCCAAGCCCGATGCCGTCTCGCCGCCCGAGGGCATCGGCCGCTGCAATGGTTACTACTACGGGCAGGCCGGCATCGGCCTGCAGGAGGCCGCCGCATGAGCGCCGCCCTGAATCTGCCGCCCATGCTGGCCAAGCTGGGAAAGCGCGTGCCGGGACCTTTCGTGTCCCTGCATTTCGTCGCGGGACTTGAAGTGGCCCGCCGGCTCAAGTGGTTGGAGCCGCCCGCAGAACTGAACGGACGCACCTTCGCCATCACCGTCGAAGATCTGGGGCTGCGCAGCAGCTTCGTTGTCCGCGACGGCGCCTTCCGGCCGTTATGGAATAAGGGGCCGCATGCGGGCTCCGCTGAACTTGAACTAGGCGCGAAGCTGGCCGACTTTCTGGCGCTCATGCGCGCGGAAACAGATGCCGATACCTTGTTCTTTCAGCGTCGCTTGCGTATCGCCGGTGATACGGAACTGGGATTGATCGTCAAGAACTGGCTGGATGCGGCGCCACGGCCTGCGTGGCTGCAGCGCATCAGCGCGGTGAACGGCGGCATGGGGAGCGGGGCGGCCAACTGAATTCCCGGCGGTTCCAACCATCGGTTCCTGCTAATCGGTTCCGGCCTTCCGGTCCATCACTCAGTCAGTGCTTTCCACGCCCCTCCATGCGGCGGGCGACTTGGGACAACGCCAGGCTGGCAGCCAGATAGAGCAGCGCGACAGCCACATAGACCTCGACGTGATAGGGTCGCCAGTCGGTGCCCGCGACCACCGCCTTCGCCGCGCCCAACACGTCGAACACGCCAATGATGCTGACCAGCGACGTGTCCTTGACTGCGCCCACAAAGACGCCCAGCGCGGCGGGCGCGGCGATGCGGCGGGCTTGCGGCCAGATCACGCACGTATATGCCACCGCGGGGCGCATGCCCAATGCGCGGGCGGCCATCATCTGGCCGGGCGGAATTGCCTGCAACGCGCCGCGCAGCACCTCTGCCAGCACGCACGCGGTATGCAGGGTCAGGGCCGCCAGCGCCATGCCGAACTTCGACACGCCGCCGCCCAGCAGCATGGGCAACACAAAGGACGCGAACAGCAGTTGGGTCACCAGCGGCACACCGCGCACCGCTTCGATCAGCCCGGCCGCGGCCCATGAACCGGCATGGCTGCCGGACCGGCGAAGCAGGGCGAGCCCGAAGGCGAC
>DMTA01000015.1 GCA_003454835.1 Achromobacter sp.
TGGGGAAAGCGGCGCGCAGGGAGACAGCCCTTGCCGCGGCAGTGTGGGGAGAAGATATCGGGCGCCGGCAGATCCGCGGCGCCCTGCTAGGTGGAGGGTCTTCGTTCATAGATGGCGGATGGCTCCAGGCTGCCGGGGCAGCAACAAGTCGGAATATCCGCCGCGCTCTCTTTCTTACAGGATTCTGAATATTACCTGAATCGGACGTGCGCGCGACTAAGGGATGTCACCCCCCTCATTGGCCGCGCGGATCCGCGGTGCCGCCTGAACCCGATGACGCGCCCGACCCCGGCATGCCGCCGTGTCCCGTGGACCCCGTGTTGCTGCCCGGCGTTCCCTTCG
This sequence comes from Achromobacter sp., assembly GCA_003454835.1. Lineage (GTDB taxonomy): Bacteria > Pseudomonadota > Gammaproteobacteria > Burkholderiales > Burkholderiaceae_B > Achromobacter. The sequence continues at coordinate 343 of DMTA01000015.1, forward strand.
CCCCGCGCGTATCAGTGCCGGCGTCGTCCTGCCGCGGGCTCGATCCGGCACGCGATGCATCGCGTTTGCCGTGATCGCCCTTCTCCCCTTGCTTGGGCTGTTGCGACATGGACTTCTCCCGGGCCGGCGCCTTCGGCGTGCCCGCCTTGCGATCCGGATGGGACGGGCTGCTCGCGCGGCTGTCGGGCGTGGTCGTCTGCGCCTGGGCAACAAGCGTTTTTTCGATGCGTTGCGCCGAAGCGCTGGTGGCAAGCAAGCCGCTCATGGCCGTAGCGCACAGATACAGAATCGGATGTTTCATGGTTGCTCCTTCGTCGACAACGGTGACACACTGAGCCCCAACAAGCTGACGCGGGATCTCTTATTCACCCAGGGGCAAGTCGCGTGCCTGCCCCCCTATGGGAGCGACCATGAGTGATAAACCTGTACCCGGCCGGCGGGGGCTGCTCAAAGCTCTGGCCGTCGGCGTCCCCGGCGCAGCGTGGGCGCCCCGCGCGATCAGCGCCCCGGAGCCTGCCTCCCCCACACCTCATCAAGACGCTGCCGCCACGGGCGGCGCCGCCAATCGAACGCTCAGATTTTTCAACGCGCAGGAAGCCTTGACCATGGACGCCGTCGCCGCACGCCTGATTCCGGCCGACGATCTGGGGCCGGGCGCAAAGGAAGCAGGCGTCACGCTGTTCCTGGATGGCCAGCTGGCCGGCGCCTGGGGCGCGGGCAGCCAGCTCTACCGGCAAGGTCCGTTCGAACAGGGCACGCCCGAACAGGGCTATCAGTTGTCGTTCACCCCGGCCGAGATGTTCCGCCGCGGACTCGCCGCGCTGGACGCGGCCACGCGCAAGCAGGACGGCAAGCCGTTCGCCGAGCTGGACGCCGCACGGCAGGACGCGTGGCTGCGCGACATGCAGGAGGGCAAGCCGGATTTTTCGCCGCTGCCGTCCGGCGTGTTCTTCCAGGCGCTGCTCGAAGGCACGATCGAAGGCTTCTTCTCAGACCCGATGTACGGCGGCAACGCCGACATGGTGGGCTGGAAGCTCGTGGGATTTCCCGGCGCGTTTGCCTCGTTCTCCAACGACATCGAGCGTCACGGCGTGATCTGGGCCGGCCAGCCCGTGTCGATTGCCAACGCCGTCGGCCACAAGATGACGCCGGGAGGCAAGCATGGCTAAAACGCTGCCTGCGGTAGATGTGGCAATCATCGGCGGCGGTTGGACCGGCGCCATCATCGGCAAGGAACTTGCGGCGGCCAAGCAACGGGTCGTGGTGCTGGAACGGGGCGAGGCGCGTTGGCCCTCGCCCGATTTCCAAGGGCCCAACGTCCACGACGAACTCAAGTACACGCGGCGCCATGAACTGCATCAGGACGCCGCGACGGAAACCTACACGTTCCGCAACAACACGGACCAGAAGGCGCTGCCGATGCGGCGCTGGCAGTTTGCCTACCCTGGCACGCACCTGGGCGGCGCGGGCAATCACTGGTCGGGCGCCTACTACCGCTTCGATCCAACCGACTTCGTCATGCGCAGCCACTACAACGAACGCTATGGCAAGGACATCTTCGACAAGGAGCTGACCTGTCAGGACTGGGGCGTGACGTACGACGAACTCGAGCCCTACTTCGACCGCTTCGATTACCTGATCGGCGCATCGGGCCAGGCCGGCAATATCAAGGGCGAAAAGCAGGAAGGCGGCAATCCGTTCGAGCCGTGGCGCTCGCGGCCGTACCCCAATCCGCCCATGAAGGTGCCTTACGCGCCCGCGCTCTTCGGCGAGGCCGCGCGCAAACTGGGCTATCACCCTTACGTGCAGCCGTCCGCGCTCTGCACGCGGCCCTATGTGAATAGCGAAGGCCTGCACATGAGCGCGTGCGTGTACTGCGGGTTCTGTTCGAACTTCGGCTGCGAGCACTTTGCCAAGGCGTCGCCGCAGGTCTGTATCCTGCCCGTGGCCATGAAGATGGAGAACTTCGAGATCCGCACCGGCGCGCACGTGCTGCGCGTCGAGCTGACGCCCGACAAAAAGCGCGCTCGCGGCGTGACCTACGTGGACGCGGCCGGTGAAGAAGTCTTCCAGCCTGCCGACATCGTGTTCCTCTGTGCATTCGGCATCAACAACGTCCGCCTGCTGCTTCTGTCCGGCATCGGCAAGCCCTTCGATCCGGTCACGAACACTGGCGTCGTCGGCCGCAACTACACGCACCAGACCACCTCGGGCGTGAATCTGTTCTTTGATGAGTCGGTCAACATCAACCCGTTCATGGGGGCCGGCGCGGTGGCGGTGACGATGGACGATTTCAGCGCCGACAACTTCGACCACGGCCCGGTGGGATTTGTGGGCGGCGGCTATCTGCAGATCCAGGTGGTCAGCGGCGCACCCATCGGCTTTCATCCGACGCCCAAAGGCACGCCGTCATGGGGATCGGAATGGAAGAAGGCCGTCGCGCGCCACTACAACCATGCGGCGAACATCACCATCACGGGCTCGGCGCAGCCGTGGCGCGGCGGGTATCTGAGCCTGGATCCCACGTACAAGGACGCCTGGGGCCTGCCGCTGTTGCGCGTGACCTACGACTTTCCCGACAACGACATCCGCATGTCCGCGTTCCTGACCGAGAAAGGCGACGAGATCGCGCGCGCCATGAAGGGCATCGCGCGCACCGAGCCCGGCCCGCGCAAGCGGCCGTTTTCGGCCACGGCCTACCAGTCCACCCACCTGACGGGCGGCGCGGCCATGGGCGATGACCCCAACACCAGTGTCGTCAACCGTTACGGGCAGTCGTGGGACGTGCCCAACGTGTTCGTCACGGGCGCGGCGCTCTTTCCGCAGAACTCGGGCTACAACCCGACCGGCACCGTGGGCGCCACCGCCTACTGGATCGTAGAGAAAATCAAGGCGGACTATCTGCGTTCGCCGGGCCCGCTGGTGTGATCATGATCGAACATCGCAAAGGCATCTTTTTCACCCTGGGGCTGATGATCGCGGTGCCGGTCATCACGCTGGTCGCCACGGGAATCCAGATGATGGGCGCGGGCGGCGACGAGGCCATTCGGGCCTCCGCCGT
>DMTA01000444.1 GCA_003454835.1 Achromobacter sp.
ACGTAGACGACGATCAGGTTGATCGCCAGCACGCTCCAGGACGCCCAGCCGGGGTGGCGCAGCACCGCGTAGATATCGAATGGCAGGTAGATGGAGGCGGTCAGGCAGCCGAGCCAGGAGGCCCAGGCCTTGGCCTTCCACAGGCCCCAGGCTTCAACCAGATGCAGCAGGCCGTAGCCGATCATCGCCGCCGCAGCCAGGTGCACCGCGTCGGGACTGATCATGTTCAACAGCGAGGGCAGGGTGCCGTGATCCGGGTCGAGGCTGAAACGCCGGATCAGGGCATTGACCCCATCGCGAAGCGGCTGCGGACCGAGCATTTCCAGCCCGGTCGCAGCCAACAGCGCCAGCATCGCCTTGCTCGCTTCGAGCAGGGCGATGACGTGGAGACCCGGATGCCGGTGCGGATCCGGGTTGTAGCCGTTCTGGCTCACGGGTCAGGCTCAGCCGCCGCGCGAAGCCTTCTTGCGGTCGCTTTCGGTCAGGAACTTCTTGCGCAGACGGATCTCCTTCGGGGTGATCTCGACCAGCTCGTCGTCCTCGATGAAGTCCAGGGCCTGTTCCAGCGAGTACTTGATCGCCGGGGTCAGCTGGATCGCATCGTCCTTGCCCGAAGCGCGCATGTTGGTCAGCGGCTTGGTCTTGATCGCGTTGACGGTCAGGTCGTTGTCCTTGGAGTGGATACCGACCAGCTGGCCTTCATACACGTTGTCGCCTTCAGCGGCGAACAGCTTGCCGCGTTCCTGCAGCGGGCCAAGCGAGTAGGCCGGCGTGGTGCCCGGCGCATTGGCGATCATCACGCCGTTGATGCGCTTGGCAATGGCGCCCTGTTCCTTCGGACCGTAGTGGTCGAACACGTGGAACAGCAGGCCCGAACCCTGGGTCAGGGTCTTGAACTCGTTCTGGAAACCGATCAGGCCACGGGCCGGGATCGAGTATTCCAGGCGCACGCGGCCCTTGCCGTCCGGCTCCATGTTCTTCAGCTGGCCCTTGCGGGTGCCCAGCTTTTCCATCACGCCGCCCTGGTGGATTTCTTCGATGTCGACCACCAGCTGTTCGATCGGCTCCATCATCTGGCCGTCGATTTCCTTGATGATGACTTCCGGGCGCGACACGGCCAGCTCGTAGCCTTCGCGACGCATGTTCTCGATCAGCACCGACAGGTGCAGTTCGCCACGGCCGGAGACCAGGAACTTGTCGGCGTCTTCCAGCTGTTCGACCTTCAGGGCCACGTTGTGGACCTTTTCACGGTCCAGGCGGTCCTTGATCTGGCGGCTGGTCAGGAACTTGCCACCGGACAGATCCTTGTTGCCGGCGAACGGCGAGTTGTTGACCTGGAAGGTCATCGAGATGGTCGGCTCGTCGACGGTCAGTGCCGGCAGCGCTTCCGGGGTATCCGGGTGGCACAGGGTGTCGGAGATGGTCAGCTCCGGAATACCGGAGATGGCGACGATGTCACCGGCTTCGGCGGTGTCCTGCTCGATGCGCTCCAGGCCCAGGAAGCCCAGCACCTGCGCGACCTTGCCGTTGCGCTTCTTGCCTTCACGGTCGATGACCGCGACCTGCATGTTCTTCTTCAGGGTGCCGCGCTGGATGCGGCCGATGCCGATGACGCCCACGAAGTTGTTGTAGTCCAGCTGGCTGATGCGCATCTGGAAGGCGCCTTCCGGATCGACTTCCGGCTTCGGCGCGTGCTGCATGATCGCTTCGTACAGCGGGGTCATGTCGCCGTCGCGCACGGTGTCTTCCAGGCCGGCGTAGCCGTTCAGGGCCGAGGCGTAGACGATCGGGAAGTCGAGCTGCTCGTTGGTGGCGCCGAGCTTGTCGAACAGGTCGAAGACCTGGTCGATCACCCACTCCGGACGCGAGCCCGGACGGTCAACCTTGTTGACCACGACGATCGGCTTGAAGCCCATCGCGAAGGCCTTCTGGGTGACGAAGCGGGTCTGCGGCATCGGGCCGTCCATGGCGTCGACCAGGATCAGCACGGTGTCGACCATCGACAGCACGCGCTCCACTTCGCCGCCGAAGTCGGCATGCCCCGGGGTGTCGACGATGTTGATCCGGTTCTTGATGCCGGTCTTCTTGTCTTCCCAGGTGATGGCGGTGTTCTTGGCCAGGATGGTGATGCCGCGTTCCTTTTCCTGGTCGTTGCTGTCCATCACGCGCTCGGCGAGGACGGTACGCTCGGACAGGGTGCCGGACTGCTTCAGCAGCTGGTCGACCAGGGTGGTCTTGCCATGGTCGACGTGAGCGACGATGGCGATGTTGCGAAGGTTTTCGATGGACATACGAAAGGGGGCCAGTCGGCGCCGGATTTGGAAAAAGAAGTCCAACATTATACGTCGAAGTTGACGATTGGCGAAAACCTTCATTTCAGGCCCGGCCGGATGCCCATTCAGGCGCCTGTCGGGGCTGCCTGAACGGTGCCCCCCGGCCGGTCGGGCCGCCCCCGTTGGGCCATGGTCGAAGGCGCCGCTGCCACGAGCCGGGTGTAAACTAGGTGGCTAGACGCATTCCCATCTGCAGCAAGGATCTCCATGTCCCTCATCGCCACTTTCGACACCACCCAGGGCCCGATCAAGGTCGAGCTGTTCGCCGACAAGGCGCCGCTGACGGTTGCCAACTTCGTCAACCTGGTCAAGCAGGGCTTCTATGACGGCCTGATCTTCCATCGCGTCATCGCCGACTTCATGATCCAGGGCGGCTGCCCGCAGGGTCGTGGCACCGGTGGCCCGGGCTACAAGTTCGAGGACGAGAAGAACGGCGTGAAGCATGAGGTCGGCTCGCTGTCGATGGCCAACGCCGGTCCGAACACCAACGGCAGCCAGTTCTTCATCACCCACATCAAGACCGACTGGCTGGACGGCCGCCACACCGTCTTCGGCAAGGTCCTGGAAGGCCAGGCCATCGTCGATTCGGTCAAGCAGGGCGACGTGATCCATTCGATCACCCTGGAAGGCGACGTCGACGCCGCGCTGGCCGCACAGGCCGACCGCGTCGCCGAGTGGAACAAGATCCTCGCCGCCTGATCCCCCTTCGAAACGGCCACCCCTCGGTGGCCGTTTCCCTGTTCCCCGCCGCCCGCCAGGCCTGCGTGCCACGCCCGCGGCGTTCCATCCAACGCTTGCAAGCAAGAGGAAACCCCCATGAAAGCACCCGTTCGTGTTGCCGTGACCGGCGCTGCCGGCCAGATCGGTTACGCCCTGCTGTTCCGCATCGCCTCCGGCGAAATGCTGGGCAAGGACCAGCCGGTCATCCTGCAGCTGCTGGAACTGCCGGTCGACAAGGCCCAGGCCGCCCTGAAGGGCGTGATGATGGAGCTGGAAGACTGCGCCTTCCCGCTGCTGGCCGGCATGGTCGGCACCGACGACGCCGAAGTGGCCTTCAAGGACGCCGACATCGCCCTGCTGGTCGGCGCGCGTCCGCGCGGCCCGGGCATGGAGCGCAAGGACCTGCTGCTGGAAAACGCCAAGATCTTCACCGCCCAGGGCGCGGCGCTGAACAAGGTCGCCAGCCGTGACGTGAAGGTGCTGGTGGTCGGCAACCCGGCCAACACCAATGCCTACATCGCCATGAAGTCGGCCCCGGACCTGAAGCCGGAAAACTTCACCGCCATGCTGCGCCTGGACCACAACCGCGCGCTGAGCCAGCTGTCGAACAAGCTCGGCAAGCCGGTCGGTGGCATGGAGAAGCTGGTCGTGTGGGGCAACCACAGCCCGACCATGTACCCGGACTACCGTTTCGCCACCGCCGATGGTGCCTCCATCGCCGATGCGATCAACGACCAGGAATGGAACGCCAACACCTTCATCCCGACCGTCGGCAAGCGCGGCGCGGCGATCATCGAAGCCCGCGGCTCGTCCTCGGCTGCGTCGGCCGCCAACGCTGCCATCGACCACGTGCGTGACTGGGTGCTGGGCAGCAACGGCAAGTGGGTCACCATGGGCGTGCCGTCCGACGGTTCCTACGGCATTCCGGAAGGCGTGATCTTCGGCTTCGCCGTGACCACCGAGAACGGCAAGTACACCCTGGTCAAGGATCTGCCGATCGACGACTTCAGCCAGAAGTACATCGACAAGACCCTGGCCGAGCTGGAAGAAGAGCGCTCCGGCGTCGCCCACCTGCTGGGCTGATACCGCATTGACCGGTAGGTACCGACCATTGGTCGGTACGTGATCCAGAAGGTAGGTACCGAC
>DMTA01000276.1 GCA_003454835.1 Achromobacter sp.
CCATGCCGGCGCGGACTTCTTCGGCGGCTACTGCTTTTTGAACAACGCGGCGCTGGCGGCCCAGGCGCTGCGCGACGCCGGCGCGCAGCGTGTTGCCGTGCTGGATGTGGATTATCACCATGGCAACGGCACGCAGAGCATCTTCTACGACCGCGGCGACGTGCTGACCGTATCTGTACACGGCGATCCGACCACCGAATATCCGTTCTACCTGGGATACGCCGACGAGCGCGGCGAAGGCGCAGGCCAGGGCTGCAATGTGAACCTGCCGCTGCCCGCCGGCAGCGACTTCGCGGCATGGACGGCCGCCTTGCAGCAGGGCCTGGACGCGGTGTGCGCATTCAAGGCCGATGCGCTGGTCGTTGCGCTGGGCGTGGATACCTATGAAGGCGATCCGATATCCAAGTTCAAGTTGAAAAGCGCCGACTATCTGCAGGTTGGACGCATGCTGGCCGGCCTTGGCCTGCCGGCCGTGTTCACGATGGAAGGGGGCTATGCGGTCGCCGACGTGGGCATCAACGTGGCGAACGTGCTGGAAGGGTATCTGGGCTGAACGCCGCCGCGGTATCTGCTTCGATGCGGACGTCCAGCCGATATGAGGTGCCTGACACCCTAAACGCCCGGACGCTCGTCGAGCACCTCCAAGCAGGCCCGGAACACGCGCGCCGGCTCAACAGAGTTGATTTCAGCCGTTCCATTGTCCGGGACAACGTCTCGTGTGTAGTGACGCGCCCAAAACCACTCTGGATTCGGTTCATTGAAGACACCGACATAGGGAACGCATAGGCCTTGCGCGATGTGCGATGGACCGCAATCGTTTGCTACGACCAAGCGCGCCGTGCGCATCACCGCAGCGAGTTCGGCCGCGGGCCGGCAAAATTCGATCTTGAAGTCGGCGCGACCCAGGCTCTCGATGCGATCCCGCATGTAGTCTTCGTCGGGCCCGAGAACAAAGGTGAATTCGCCTGAGCCGCCGAAGTGCCTCTGAAGCAGATCCGCAAGCGCCAGATAATGATCCAGGTGCCACCGCTTGAATTCCCCTGAGCCCCCTCCAGGTATCAGCACAATGTCTGCCGGCCGTACGGTCTCAGTGTGCGGATGAGCGAGTTCCAGGAAGGCGGACCGGGCCGTTTGTTCAGGGTCATGATCCTGATGCGTTGCGAGTAAACGCATGTTGGCCAGGCCGATGTACTCGTTAAAGTCTTTGCGATGCGAATGGGTCCAAAAACGGTCGCCCATCCGATCATTATCGAACCCCATTCGTACAACGGGCCTGCGAAGCAAACTGATCAGCGGATAGCGCTCGCTTGAGTGGTGCAGGTTCAATGCCGCATGTGCGCGGCGGGGTAGTGCACGCATTTGAGCAGTAAACGCGTCAGCCTGGACGAACTCGTCGACCCACGGAAGGTCCTTGTAAAACTGTCCCACCGGATAGCGAGAAACCACGCGGACTCGCTTGTCACTCCAAAACTTCTTCAGGATGCTGAGGGCGGGATAAGCAACAATTTGGTCACCGAACTTCCGCTGGCTCCTGAGAAAGACGACAACATCAGACATAGACCACCAAAAAAAAGAATGCGGGACTTTAGGGTCGTTTTCGACACGACGCCGGAAATTTAACGTGAGGCCCTATTGGGCGAGATGCGCGTTATGCGCGACCAGCAGCTCAAGGCGCGGGCGCAGTTTATCGCGAATGTGATTTGCCGCTATTGCGCGAGCACGTCCCTCTTTATCAGCCTCGATCGGCGGCGCGCCGGAGGTTCCGGGCGCCCCTATGCCGGGCGCCCCTATGCCGGGCGCCCCTAAATGGAATAACGGCTGAATACGGCGCAAATTAATCCTGGACTCGATCCGCCAGAACTGGCACGGCTGCGAGGTTCAATCTCCCCGATCGATTTCACGCGGGAGGCGCGGTTTCACCGCTCCCCGTTCAATCGCGGGTTTCAAGCACCTTGTTGATGCGCAGCGCAATCAAGGTGCACGCCACGCCGGACAGCAGATACACGCTGACCGCCACCAGCCCGAATCTGGCTGACAGCCCCAGCGCCACCACCGGCGCGAACGCCGCGCCGACCAGCCATGCCATATCGGACGTCAACGCTGCACCGGTGTAACGGAACCGCCGCGTGAAGTTCGCGGTGACCGTGCCCGAGGCCTGGCCATACGACAAACCGAGCAGCGCAAATCCGATCAGGATGAACGCATCCTGCGCCTTCGGCCCGCCGCCCAGGAGCCACGGCGACACCACGGCAAACACGCCGATCAACATTGCCAACAATCCCAACGTCGTGCGTCGTCCGATGCGATCAGCCAGCCATCCGGACGCGATCGTGCCCAGGATGCCGATCACCGCGCCGATGATCTGAACGATCAGCACATCCGAGATCTGTTGCGTGCCGCTGACAGCGATCCACGACAGCGGAAAAACCGTGACGAGGTGAAACAGCGCATAGCTGGCCAGCGCGGCGAACGCGCCGATGAAGAGGTTGTAGCCTTGCTGGCTGACGATCTCGCGGATGCCGATGGGCTCGAGCTCGCCTTCTTCAAGCAGCTGCGTGTATTCCTCGGTGACCACCAGCCGCAGCCGCGCGAACAGCGCCACCACGTTGATGGCGAACGCCACGAAGAACGGATAGCGCCAGCCCCATTCAAGAAAGTCCGCCTGCGTGAGCGTCACATGCAGATAGAGAAACAGCGCGCTGGCCACCAAGAAGCCGACGGGCGCGCCGAGCTGACCCATCATCGAATACCAGCCGCGCCGATTGGGCGGCGCGTTCAGCGCCAGCAGCGACGGCAGGCCGTCCCACGAGCCGCCAAACGCCAGGCCTTGCAGGCAGCGGAATACCGCGAGCAACGTGATGGCATGCACGCCAATCGACTCATAGCTCGGCAAGAACGCCATGCCGACGGTCGCGGTGCCCAGCACGAACAAAGCGACGGTCAGCTTGGTTGCGCGGCCCCATCGGCGCTGGATCGCCATCGACAGCGCGGTGCCGATGGGACGCATGATGAAGGCAAAGGAAAAGATGATGAAGGCTGACAGCGTGCCTTCCAGCGGGCCTTCGAAGGGAAAGAACACCTTCGGAAAAACCAGCACGCACGCGATGCCGAAGACGAAAAAATCGAAGTATTCAGAGGCGCGTCCGACGACCACCCCCACGGCGATTTCACCGGGCGCCACCTTGGCGTGGCTGGTTCCGCCGCTGATCGCCCCGGGTCCGGATCCGGGAGAGGGGTGACCAGGATACTGCGTGGTGGTCGACATGGGTTCGCTCGCAAAAGAAGGTTCTGGATACGCCTTGTCTACGATCTTGCAACACACCAGCACCACGGTACGCGCTTCGTGCCGGAAGCCGCAAGCGTTTTGGCCCATGACTGCCCGGCACGCGTTCCCGTGCATACTTTTGCTCTTTTTACCCTAGATTTTTCGCGGCTTCCAGCGTAGTGTTTCGTTTACTTCGCACGGTTACGTTTCGGGGTATGACTATGTCGTCCTTCGCAAGGCTCCGCGGATTGATCCTGTTTGCCGCCCTGCCGCTGCTTGCCGGGTGCAATGCGGTCCTGCTGTCGCCATCGGGCGACGTGGCCGTGCAACAACGCAACCTGATCATCATCTCCACCGGCTTGATGCTCATCATCATCGTGCCGGTCATCATCCTCACGCTGCTGTTCGCATGGCGTTATCGCGCCAGCAACAAGGACGCCGCCTACGATCCCGACTGGAACCACTCCACGATGCTGGAGCTTCTGATCTGGGCCGCGCCGCTGCTCATCATCATCGCGCTCGGCGCCCTCACGTGGGTCAGCACGCACCAGCTCGATCCCTACCGGCCGCTGGCGCGCCTGTCCGAAGGCCGCGAAGTGCCGCCCAACACCAAACCACTTGTCGTCGAAGTGGTGGCGCTGGACTGGAAGTGGCTGTTCCTCTATCCCGAGCAAGGCGTGGGCGCCGTCAACGAGATGGCTGCACCGGTGGACCGTCCCATCCAGTTCAAGATCACGTCGTCGTCGGTCATGAACTCATTCTTCGTGCCCGCGCTGGCCGGTCAGATCTACGCCATGCCCGGCATGCAGACCACGCTGCACGCCGTCATCAACCATCCTGGTGAATACGAAGGCCTGTCCGCCAACTACAGCGGCTCCGGCTTTTCGGGCATGCGCTTCCGCTTCCATGGGCTGGACCAGAAGGGCTTTGACGACTGGGTCGCGCAGGCCCAGAAATCGCAGGCCACGCTGGACCGCGCCGCTTACCTGAAGCTTGAACAACCCAGCGAGCGCAACCCCGTGCAGCTTTACGCCACCGTTGCGCCCGGCCTTTTCGACGCCATCGTGAACCGCTGCGTCGAACCCAACCGCATGTGCATGCGCGACGCGATGGCCATCGACGCGCAAGGCGGCGCCGGCATACCGGGCGCGCACAACCTCACCACCCTGGACCCGCAAGTGCGCGAGCAACTGGGACTTACGGAAACGCCGCCGCGCAAGTATGTCGGCGCCATGTGCACGGCCTCTGAAGGACTGGTGCTCTAGCGCGGCAGGTTTTTCGGCACGCGACGTGCTCCATGTAAACGCGGTTTTTTTGCTGGAATCGAGATGCCTGATCAACCTGACCTCACCAAGCTGATCTTCGGCCGGCTTACCTGGGACGCCATTCCGTTTCACGATCCCATCCTGCTGGGCACCTTCTTCGTGGTGGCGGCGGGCGGCATCGTGCTGCTGGGCTCGGTCACCTACTACAAGAAGTGGGGCTACCTGTGGCGCGAGTGGTTCACCAGCATCGACCACAAGAAGATCGGGATCATGTACGTGATCCTCGGCATCGTGATGCTGCTGCGCGGCTTTGCCGACGCCATCATGATGCGCTCCCAGCAGGCCGTGGCCTTCGGGGACTCCACCGGCTTTCTGCCGCCCCACCACTACGACCAGATCTTCACGGCGCACGGCGTCATCATGATCTTCTTCGTGGCCATGCCGCTGGTCACGGGGCTGATGAACTTCATCGTGCCGCTGCAGATCGGCGCGCGCGATGTCGCGTTTCCGTTCCTGAACAACTTCAGCTTCTGGATGACCGCGGGCGGCGTGATCCTGGTGATGATGTCGCTCTTCGTGGGCGAATTCGCCCGCACCGGCTGGCTGGCGTATCCACCGTTATCGGGCATCCTGCACAGTCCGGACGTCGGAGTCGATTACTACATATGGGCCTTGCAGATAGCGGGTGTGGGAACACTGCTATCGGGGGTTAACCTGCTGGTCACCATCGTGAAGATGCGCGCCCCCGGCATGAAGATGATGCGCATGCCGATCTTCACGTGGACGGCGCTGTGCACCAACGTGCTGATCGTAGCGGCGTTCCCGGTACTGACGGCGGTGCTGGCGCTGCTGTCGATGGACCGCTACGTGGGCACCAACTTCTTCACGGCGGACTTCGGCGGCAACGCCATGATGTACGTGAACCTGATCTGGATCTGGGGCCACCCCGAGGTCTACATTCTGATCCTGCCCGCATTCGGCATCTTTTCCGAAGTGGTGTCCACGTACTGCCGCAAGCGTCTCTTCGGTTACGCGTCCATGGTGTACGCCACGGTCGTGATCACCGTGCTGTCGTACCTGGTGTGGCTGCACCACTTCTTCACCATGGGGTCCGGAGCCAGCGTGAACTCGTTCTTCGGGATCACGACCATGATCATTTCGATCCCGACAGGCGCCAAGATCTTCAACTGGCTGTTCACCATGTATCGCGGGCGCATCCGCTTTGAAGTGCCGATGCTCTGGACGCTGGGATTCATGGTCACCTTCGTGATCGGCGGCATGACGGGCGTACTGCTGGCCGTGCCGCCGGCCGACTTCGCGCTGCACAACAGCCTGTTCCTGATCGCGCACTTTCACAACGTGATCATCGGCGGCGTGCTGTTCGGGTTGATGGCCGGCATCACGTACTGGTTCCCCAAGGCATTTGGCTACAGGCTCGATCCGTTCTGGGGCAAGTGCTCGTTCTGGTTCTGGCTGGTGGGCTTTTACGTGGCCTTCATGCCGCTGTACGTGCTGGGCCTGATGGGCGTGACGCGCCGCGTGAACCACTTTGAAGACATGTCGCTGCAGATCTGGTTCCAGATCGCGGCGTTCGGCGCGCTGCTGATCGCGTGCGGCATCGCCAGCTTCATCATCCAGCTCGTGGTCAGCTACCGCCGCCGCGACCAACTGCGCGACACCACGGGCGACCCGTGGGATGGCCGCACGCTCGAATGGTCCACGTCGTCGCCGCCGCCCGTATACAACTTTGCGTTCACGCCGCGGGTGCATGACCTGGACGCCTGGTGGCAGATGAAGCAGCACGGCTACCAGCGTCCGCAGCAGGGCTTCATTCCGATCCACATGCCGAAGAACACCTGGGCGGGCATCGTCCTGGCCGGGATCAGCGTGGTGCTGGGTTTTGCGCTGATCTGGCACATGTGGCCGCTGGTGGTGCTGTCGTTCGCGGCGCTGATCCTCGTGTCGATCATCCATACCTTCAACTACAAGCGCGACTACTACGTGCCGGCCGCTGAGGTCGTCGCCACGGAAGACGCCCGTACAAGGCTGCTAGCGCAACATGTCTGATACCCTCGCCCACCCCATGCCCGGCGGCGCCGCGCCGTCGCCCCAGGAACCGGTCTTCTACGTCCCTGGCGAACATCATCCCAAGAACGGCACGCTGCTCGGGTTCTGGGTCTATCTGATGAGCGACTGCCTCATCTTTGCGTGCCTGTTCGCGGTCTACGGCGTGCTGGGCCGCAGCTTCGCGGCGGGCCCGTCCGGCGCGGACCTGTTCGACCTGCCGCTGGTGGCGGTGAACACGTCGCTGCTGCTGCTGTCGTCGATTACCTACGGGTTCGCGATGCTGGAGATGCGGCGCAACCGCATCGGCGCCACGCAACTGTGGCTGGCTGTCACCGGCATCCTGGGCCTGGGCTTTCTGTCGCTGGAAATCTACGAGTTCTGGCATCTGATCCACCAGGGCGCGGGCCCGCAGCGCAGCGCTTTCCTGTCGGCGTTCTTCACGCTGGTCGGCACGCACGGACTGCACGTCACGTTCGGCATCGTGTGGCTGGTGACGCTGATGCTGCAGGTGCGGATGCACGGCCTGATCCCCGAAAACCGCCGCCGCCTGATGTGCCTGTCGATGTTCTGGCACTTCCTGGACCTGATCTGGGTGGGCGTGTTCACGTTCGTGTATCTGATGGGAGTGCTGCCATGACGTCGCACATGGATAACCTGGCCGACAGCGGCCACGGCGGCCACGGTGGCCATAGCGGCCACGATCATCACGATGGCCACCATGACGATGACGACGGCGCCGGCCACGGCACCTTCAAGAGCTACATGACCGGCTTTGTGCTGGCCGCCATCCTGACCGCGATTCCATTCTGGCTGGTCATGGATCGCGTCATCGACAGCTCGCGGGTCACCGGCCTGGTGATCCTGGCCTTTGCCGTCGTGCAGATCGTGGTCCACATCATCTACTTCCTGCACCTGGACACCAAGTCCGAAAGCGGGTGGAACATGTTGGCGTTAATATTCACGCTCGTGCTGGTCGTCATTACGCTCAGCGGATCCATCTGGATCATGTACCACTTGAACTCCAACATGATGCCCATGTCACCGCATGACATGCGCAAGATGCCCTGATGGCAGCAGTCAAAGACATTTCTTCACGCGACACCTCCCGTTCTCCGCGCAGCAAGGCAACCCTGGTCATCCTGGGGTTGCTGGCTGTCGCCATCTTCGCTGGACTCTGCGCCCTGGGCACCTGGCAGGTGCACCGGCTGGCCTGGAAACGCGCGCTGATCGCGCAGGTGGATCAGCGAGCGCACGCGCCGGCCACGCCCGCCCCCGGCAAGAACGAATGGGCGCAACTGACGCAGGACAACGCCGAATACCGCCACGTCACCGCGTCCGGCACCTACCACTTCGACAAGCAGACGCTGGTGCAGGCCGCCACCGAACTGGGCAGCGGCTATTGGGTCATGACGCCGCTGCAACTGGCGGACGGCGGCACCGTGCTGGTGAACCGGGGCTTCGTGCTGCCGGCATGGCGCAAGGACGCGGCCAATAGCGCCCAGCCGTCCGCGCCGGGGCAGGTGACGGGATTGCTGCGGATGGGCGAACCGGCCAGCGGCTTTCTGCGCAACAACGACCCGGCCGCCAACCTCTGGTATTCACGCGATCTGCCCGGCATCGCGGCGGCGCGCGGGCTTGCCGACGTGGCGCCCTACTTCATCGACGCCGACGCCGCGTCCAGCCCCGGCAAGGATCCCGCTCGGGAACCGGTTGGCGGACTTACGATGATCAACTTCCCGAACAACCATCTGACGTATGCCATCACCTGGTATGCGCTGGCGCTGATGGTGATCGTGGGCGTGGTGATCTTCGTGCGCGAGGAAAAGCGCGCGCGCCGGCCGGGCTGATTCGCCGCCACGGTTAAAAAAACGGCGCCCGCAAGGGCGCCGTTGTCGTTTGATCGGCCGGCAAGTATTGGCAAATACTGGCGAATGCCGGCGGGATCAGCAGGCCGGCCAGCGGATGCTGCCCGCCTCGGGGCAGGTCCACGATCCCTGCAGCCGCGCCCGGATCTCGGCCAGGCTTTGCTCCACCAGCAACTCGCCGTCGCGGAACACCGGCGCCAGCGCCCCGCCCGCCGCCTGCTCGGGCGTCTGCTGGTCGTGCAGCACGTAGCCGTCCGGCGTCTGGTCAACACGGAGCAAGCCCTTGGCGGACTTCTTCACGCCGGAATCCGTGACCGGATCCTTCACCAGTTCCTGCGGTTCGCCATTGACCTCGGCATACGTGGCCTTCAGCGCCCAGCCGAAAGTGTCGCGGGTCAGGTACTGATAGGTGTACGACCCGATGCCCAGCACCACGTTGCCCGACGCAAAGCCCTTGCGTTCCAGACGCACCAGGATGTCGCGCGCCCGAGTCAGCGTGATGGAATCGCCGTAGATCAGGCCCACGTGCGGATCGAGCAGCTTGTAGCCGCGCTCGGTCTGAACGCCGCCGAACGTGTCCCACAG
>DMTA01000271.1:0-582 GCA_003454835.1 Achromobacter sp.
CGCAGACGACTGCCGCGCGGGCGTCCCCGACCTGGTGACGGTGCAGGCCGAACACCGCGCGCGCTGCATCAAGGTGAATCCGATATGACGAGCATTCCGACTCCCCGCGCCGCCGAGCCGCTGGTGCGCATCGACGACCTGAAGGTCCACTTTCCGACTTCGCAGTCACGCAACGCCCCCGTCGTGCGCGCCGTGGACGGCGTGAGCTTCGACGTGCCGCGCAACACCATCGTCGGCCTGGTCGGCGAATCCGGGTCCGGCAAAACCACCACCGGCCGCGCGCTGCTGCGCCTGTTTGCGCCCACCGCCGGCCGCATCGTGTTCGACGGGCATGACATCACTAAGCTGAACGAAAAGCAGATGCTGCCGTGGCGCCGCCGCATGCAGATCGTGTTCCAGGACCCGTACGCCAGCCTGAATCCGCGTATGACGGTGGCCGAAATCCTGGGCGAGGCGCTGGACACGCACAAGCTGGCGCAGAACCGCCGCGCCGAGCGGATCGGCGAACTCCTGGAACGCGTGGGCCTGAATGCGGACCACAGCCGCCGCTATCCGCACGAATTTTCCGGCGGTCAGCGCCAG
>DMTA01000271.1:638-4126 GCA_003454835.1 Achromobacter sp.
TTTTCCGGCGGTCAGCGCCAGCGCATCGGCATCGCCCGCGCGCTGGCGGTTGAGCCGGACTTCATCGTGGCCGATGAACCCGTATCCGCGCTGGACGTGTCAGTGCAGGCGCAGGTGCTGAACCTGCTGCAGGACCTGCAACGCGACCTGGGCCTGACGATGCTGTTCGTGGCGCACGACCTGGCCGTGGTCGACTACCTGTGCGACGACGTGGTGGTGATGTACCTGGGCCGCGTCATGGAGCGCGGGCCGACCAGCGAAGTCTATGCCCGCCCCCGCCACCCCTACACGCGCGCGCTGCTGTCCGCCGCGCCCGTGCCGGATCCGCGCGCCCCGCGTTCGCGTATCCTCCTGAAAGGCGATATCCCGAGCCCGGTGAACCCGCCTTCCGGCTGCGTGTTCCGCACGCGCTGCCCGCACGCCATCGACGCCTGTGCCGCGGCCTTGCCGCCGGCCGTCGGCGTCAGCGCAGACCACTACGTGTCCTGCATCCGCCTCGACGATCCCGCGCTCGCGGCCTGAGCCCGCCCGAATTGATCCAGGAATCACACATGAACATCATCCGCGACATCGTCTTCCAGATACGCAGTCGGCGGGACGCATTGAGCGTGACCGAACGCAAGGTGGCCGACGCCATCCTGGACGACATCATCTGGAGCGCCAGCGCCACGGTGGACCAGCTTGCCGCCAAAGCCGGCGTCAGCATCGCCACCATCTCGCGCTTTGCGCGCACGGTCGGCTGTGACGACACGCGCGACCTGAAGATGAAGCTGGCGCAGGCCAGCACCGTGGGCAGCCGCTTCCTCGATCCCAGCGCCCCGGCCGAGGAAAGCACGTTCTACGCGCGCATCTATGCCGACATCGAAAGTACATTGCGCGCGCATCTGCCGGTCTTCACGGAGCAGCTGTTCGAAGCGGCCGCGTCCATCGTGGACGGGGCGCGCATGATCTACGTCTTCGGCATGGGCGGCGCGTCGGCAGTGCTGGCGCAGGAAGTGCAGTCGCGCCTGGTGCGGCTGGGCTATCCCATCGCCGTCTACAGCGACGCCGTGCTGCTGCGCATGGTGGCGGCCACGCTGGACGAGCGCGACGCCGTGCTGGTGCTGTCGGCGTCGGGCCTCACGCCTGAAATCGTGGGGGCGGCGCGCATCGTCAAACAGTACCGCGCAAGCATCGTCGCCATCACGGACGCCTCGTCCGAACTGGCGAAGCTGGCCGACGTGGTGCTGCCGATCCGCACCGACGAGACCGACTTCATCTACAAGCCCTCCGCCTCGCGCTACGCGATGATGCTGGCCATCGACCTGCTGTCGACCGAACTGGCCATGCTGAACCAGGAAGAAAACCGCGAACGCCTGCGCCGCATCAAGCTGGCGCTGGATGAGCACCGCGGCGGGCCGAACCGCCTGCCGCTGGGCGATTGATCTGGAAACCACGATGTACGACACCCTTATAGGCAACGTCCGGATCCTGGACGGCTCCGGCGGTCCGGAAATCCGCGCCAGCGTGGCGCTGGAAGGCGGCCGCATTGCCGCCATCGGCGATCTACCCGGCGCGCCGGCGCGCCAGATCATCGACGGCACCGACCTGGCGCTGGCGCCGGGCTTCATCGACGTCCACACGCACGACGACACCAACGTCATCCGCACGCCGGACATGCTGCCCAAGCTGTCCCAGGGTGTGACGACGGTGGTCGTGGGCAATTGCGGAATCAGCGCCTCACCGGTGTCGCTGCGCGGCGATCCGCCCGACCCGATGAACCTGCTGGGCAAGCGCGAGGACTTCCGCTACGCCACCTTTGCCGACTACACGCGCGCCATCGAGACCGCGCGGCCTGCGGTGAATGTGGCTGCGCTGGTCGGGCATACCGCCTTGCGCAGCAATCACATGGACCGGCTGGACCGGGCGGCGACGCGGGAAGAAGTGCTGGCGATGCGCGAGCAGTTGCGCGATGCGCTGGCGCACGGCGCGATCGGCCTGAGCACGGGCCTGGCCTATGCGTCGGCGTTCGAGGCGGATACGGCCGAGGTGAAGCTGCTGGCCGAGGCGTTGGACGAGTTCGGCGCGCTGTACACGACACATCTGCGCTCGGAGTTCGCCGCCATCCTGGAGGCCATGCAGGAAGCCTTCGACATCGCCCTGCATGCGCGCGTGCCGGTGGTGGTGTCGCACTTGAAATGCGCGGGCGCCGGCAATTGGGGCCGCACGAAAGAGGTGCTGTTCGCGCTGGAGAACGCGGGGCGCATGCAGCACGTGGGTTGCGACTGCTATCCGTATTCGGCCAGTTCGTCGACGCTGGACCTAAAACAGGTCACCGACGAATTCGACATCGACATCACGTGGTCCGAGCCGCATCCAGACCAGGCGCGCCGCAAGCTCGCGGCCATCGCAGCCGACTGGGGCGTGACGCTGCTGGAAGCGGCAAAGCGGCTTCAACCTGCCGGCGCGGTGTATCACAACATGCACGAGGACGACGTGCGCCGCGTGCTGTCGCACCGCCTGACCATGGTGGGCTCGGACGGCCTGCCGAACGATCCGATGCCGCATCCGCGGTTGTGGGGCGCCTTTCCGCGCGTGCTGGGCCATTACAGCCGGGACGTGGGCCTGTTTCCGCTGGCCCAGGCCGTGCACAAGATGACCGGCCTGTCCGCCGCCCGCTTCGGCCTGGCCGATCGCGGCTTCGTGCGCGAGGGTTACCACGCGGATCTGGTGCTGTTCAACCCCGACACCGTCATCGACAGCGCCACTTTCGCTGAGCCCGTGCAGACGGCGGCGGGCATCGAGGCCGTGTGGGTCAACGGCGTCCTGTCTTACCGCAAGGGCCAGGCCACCGGAGAGCGCGCCGGCCGCTGGCTGCCTCGCAGTGGCGACCTGCGCGCGTCTTACCCCGATCTTTCGGCCGCCTGACCGCGGCTGCGTCCAGACGTCTTCTAGGAGAAACACCCATGAGCGCTACCCCCATTCCCGACAACAACGGCATCACCCGCTACGGCGTGGCCGGCGGCACCGGCCAGGGCGGCTCGCACATGCCCTTCGCCCGCGCGGTCGCCGCCGACGGCTGGCTGTATGTGTCCGGCCAGGTGCCAATGGATAACGGCGAAGTGATTGAAGGCGGCATCGTCGCGCAAAGCCACAAGGCCATCCAGCAGGTGCTCGCCATCCTGCAGGAAGCCGGCTACGGTCCCGAACACGTGGTGCGCTGCGGCGTCTGGCTGGACGACGCGCGGGATTTCGCGTCGTTCAACAAGGTGTTCAAGGAATACTTCGGCGCCAACCCGCCCGCGCGTGCCTGCGTGCAGTCGAGTCTGGTGGTGGATGCGAAAGTGGAAGTCGATTGCGTGGCGTATAGGAGCCCCCACGCCGCGACCACTAACGTGGTCTAGCTGCCCCCCAAGGGGGCTGCCCCGCCTTGGGGCGGCCCGGCGGCGGGGCGCATGCTAACGGAAGGTGTCTGACACCGCCGTCAAAACAAAATCTATGGTCAGCCC
>DMTA01000270.1:0-3630 GCA_003454835.1 Achromobacter sp.
GCCGGTGGCGGTGGCAATGGCGCGGTGAAAACCATAGTCGTGATGGTGCGCGATGGCGCCGGATGCGTCGGCTTCTTCGTAGCCGGTCAGCATGCGGTCCATTTCCTGCAGGTCCTCGGGCGTGCGGCGCAGCGCGGCCAGGTGCGCGCATTCGGGTTCGATCACCATGCGCAGTTCCAGGCCTTCCAGAATGTGGCCGACGCGACGCGCGGGGTCGACGGCGGGCATGCCGCCCATCAAATCCGGCTTGGACTTCACGTAGGTGCCGGACCCGCGGATCGAGTCCACGAGCTGGTCTTCGCGCAACCGGTCCAGCGCTTGCCGCACGACGGGCCGCGACACTTCAAACAGGGCGGCCAGTTCCAGTTCGGTCGGCAGCTTGTTGCCGGGGGCGATCTTGCCGGTGGCGATCGCGTAGAACAGGCTTTCGTAGACGCGCTCGGCAAACCGCTCGGCGCGGACATAGCCCAGGCCGGACGCCACCTCGGCCAGCACGTCCAGTTCGGGACGGGGGCGGGCGGCCGCGGCCAGCAGCGACTCAAGCTGCGGGTCACGTACGTTGCTCATCGGGCGCTCCTTGCAAGTAGGGACGGGTTGTCATGCGGCATGACTAACTCGCGGGACGCTAAGCCCCTGAAATATTAGGGATAACCCGATCATTCAGAAAAATATCCTGAAGGTTGGGATTAAAGCTGTCATTCCAATTGACAAGTTGCGGAGGCCTCCCGTACCTTGCCATTCAAACCACAACGCCCGCGCGCACGACGCGCCGGCGGCGCTGCCGGCCCAGCCGCCGGCAAGCGCACCGAGACATGCAGCTTCCCCCAACCGGCCGTTCGGCCGCTACTTTACTCCGCACATCGTGACTCAGAAGAACTTTATCGCCAACCAATGGGTGGCCGCGGCCACCGGTGAAACCATTCCCGTCCTGAACCCGTCCGATGGCAAGCCTTTCGAGGAACTGGCCCGCTCGAACGAGGCCGACGTGGACCGTGCCGTGCAGGCGGCGCGCCAGGCGTTCGAAGGCGAGTGGGGCCAGATGGCGCCCGCCGTCCGCAGCCGCCTGCTGATGAAGATTGCCTTTGCGCTGCTGGACCGCCAGGAAGAGCTGGCGCAGCTGGAATCGGCCGACACGGGCAAGCCCATCAAGCAGGCGCGCGCCGATGCCGCCGCCGTGGCGCGCTACTTCGAGTTCTATGCCGGCGCGGTCGACAAGCTGCACGGCGAGACCATTCCCTACACGCCGGGCTTCACCGTGCTGACGGTGCGCGAGCCGCACGGGGTGACCGGCCACATCGTGCCGTGGAACTATCCCCTGCAGATCTTCGGCCGCAGCGTCGGCGCGGCGCTGGCCGCGGGCAATGCCTGCGTGGTCAAGCCCGCCGAAGACGCCTGCCTGTCGCTCTTGAAGCTGGCCGAGATCGCCGCCGAAGTCGGCCTGCCTGCCGGCGCGCTGAACATCGTCACGGGCTACGGCCACGAGGCGGGCGCCGCGCTGTCCGCGCATCCGGGCATCGACCACATCTCGTTCACGGGCTCGCCGCAGACCGGCAAGATGGTCGCGCATGCCGCCGCCGAGAACCACGTGCCCGTCACGCTGGAACTGGGCGGCAAGTCGCCGCAGATCGTGTTTGACGACGCCGACCTGGACGCCGCGATGCCGGTGTTGCTGGGCGCCATCATCCAGAACGCGGGCCAGACGTGCTCGGCCGGCAGCCGCGTGCTGATCCAGCGCGGCGTGTACGAAACCGTACTCAAACGCCTGTCGGAAGCGTTTTCCGCCACGGTGACCGGCCCGGCCGCGGCTGACCTGGACGTGGGTCCGCTGATCAACGCGCGCCAGCAGGATCGCGTGCGCGGTTTCCTGGCCGAAGCCGAGGCGCAAGGCATGAAGGTCGCCGCGCGCGGCAAGCTGAAGGACGGCACGCCGGAGGCCGGCTTCTATCAGCCGCCCGTCCTGTTCCGCGACGTGCCGCCCGACAGCCGCCTGGCGCAGGAAGAAGTCTTCGGCCCGGTGCTGGCCGCCATGGTGTTCGACACCGAGGAAGAAGCGCTGGAAATCGCCAACGGCACGCTGTATGGCCTGGTGGCGGGCGTGTGGACCCGCGACGGCGGCCGTCAGATGCGTCTGGCCCGCAAGCTGCGCGCCGGCCAGGTGTTCGTCAACAACTACGGCGCGGGCGGCGGCGTGGAGCTGCCGTTCGGTGGTTCGCGCCAGTCGGGCTACGGCCGCGAGAAGGGCTTCGAGGCGCTGTACGGCTTCACCAGCCTGAAGACCATCGCGATCCGCCACTGATCCCGCTTGTGAGGCGGCAGAGTGGGGCAATGCCCCGGGCAGTGACCTGGGCGATGCCCCGGGCAGTGACTCGGACAATGCCCCGCGCTGCGGCCCCGGCAATGACCCGGACAAAATATCGGTTAACGTTGATGTTTTGCTTCCGGGGCCTGCCGCCCCGCATTCAGGATCCGTATGTTCACCGGTATTGTTCAAGGCACCGCGAAGATCGCAAAGATCGCGGATCGCGAAGGCCTGCGCACCTTCACGCTGGATTTCCCCTCTGGTTTCTGCACTGACCTGGCCATCGGCGCCAGCGTCTCGACGGACGGCGTCTGCCTGACCGTCACGGAAATCCTGTCCGAAAACCAGGCCACGTTCGACGTCATGCTGCAAAGCCTGGCGATCACCACGCTGGGCAGTTATGGCGAAGGCGACAGCGCGAATGTGGAGCGCGCGGCCAAGGACGGCGCCGAGATCGGCGGCCATCCGTTGTCGGGCCACGTGGATTTCACGTCGCAGGTGCTGATCGTGAAGTCCTCCGACACCAACCGCCTCATGCGCTTCAGCATCCCCGAGGCGTTCCGCAAATACGTGTTCGCCAAGGGCTACATCGCCATCAATGGCGCCAGTCTGACCGTGTCGGAAGTGAACCGCGCCGAAGGCTGGTTCGAGGTCTGGCTGATTCCCGAGACGCGCCGCATGACGGTCTTCGAGGACAAGCAGGTGGGCGACGCGGTCAATATCGAGATCGAACGCAGCACGCAGGTCATCGTGGATACCGTGCGCGAAACCGTTCAGGAAAGCCTGGGCAAGCTGCAACCGCTGCTGGAAGCGATCCTGAAGGAAAAGGGCCTGACGCTGGAAGACTTCGTCAGCCCGCAGGGCAAGTTGAAGTGATATCGCTGTAATCCCGTGCGATGGCGGCCATTGCGGCCGCCGTCGTCAACAAGGCCGGCGCCTTTGCGCCGGCCTTGTCGTTTTCATGCCGCTGCGAACGGCCGCCCCTGCGGCCGCACCCGCATCCCGGGCGCCAGACGCGTCCACGGCAGATCCGCCGGGTCGGCCTGCATCGGGCCGGGCGCCTTGGCCACCAGCACCTCGTGCGCGATGGGCTGGAAGTCGGCGCGGAAATGCACCGAGCTTTTCACCACCAGTATCCCCATCTCCTCGGGCTGCACGCCGCCGACGCGGAAGAGGTTGCGGTCCAGCATCTGCGCCTTGCCGGCGCTGACCACCACCCGCACGCCGCCGATCCGCAGCGTGGCCGTTGCGCCCAGGTCCACGTCCATGCCGTTCATCATCGGGCCGTCAAAGCGCAGCTTGCCGTCCGATAAGGCCTCGATCACGAACTC
>DMTA01000270.1:3870-4007 GCA_003454835.1 Achromobacter sp.
GCCCCCCGCCACGCCGGACTGGCCGCCCAGCTTGAGCGCGACAGTCGCGCCGACGCCAGCTTCTGTCGCCTGACGCACAGCCTCGGGGTCGTACAGCAAGCCCAGCGCCGCGTTCTGCGCGTCCGCGTCGACCAGCG
>DMTA01000021.1 GCA_003454835.1 Achromobacter sp.
TCCGGCCGCCAGCGCCGGGCGCGTCAGTGGCATCGGCCACCCCATCAGCCGCTCCGCCCTGCGCCTCGACGGCCTGGGCCGAAGATGCGTCGCCAGACCCATCACGATAGACGTACGTGCCCGACTTCTCTTCGCGCCCGACTTCAAGAAAGCCGCGCGACTGCGCTTCTTCCAGCAGATTGCCGAACGCGCGGAAGCCATAGTAGGACTCGTTGAAATCGGGCTTGCGACGCTTCAAGGCGTCTTTCAGGGCCGATGCCCAGATCTTGCCGCTGTCGCCGCGTTCAGCCATCAGCGCCTCGAACGTCTCGACGACCATCTCGACCGCCCGCGTCTTGCGCGCGTCCTGCTCTTCCTTGCGGCGGCGCTCCTCGTCGGGCGAGCGGCGCTGAGTGGCGGCGCCCCGGTTGTCGCGGCGCGCCTCGGCGGTGCGCTGGCCTTCACGGGCCAGATCGTCATAGAAAATGAATTCGTCGCAGTTGGCGATCAGCAGGTCGGACGTGGACTGCTTGACGCCCACGCCAATGACCTTCTTGTTGTTCTCGCGCAGCTTGGACACGAGCGGCGAGAAGTCGGAGTCGCCGCTGATGATGACGAAGGTGTTGACGTGGGACTTGGTGTAGCAGAAGTCCAGCGCATCCACGACGAGGCGGATGTCGGCCGAGTTCTTGCCCGACTGGCGCACATGCGGGATTTCGATCAGTTCGAAATTGGCCTCGTGCATCGGCGCCTTGAATTCCTTGTACCGTTCCCAGTCGCAATAGGCCTTTTTGACGACGATGCTGCCCTTGAGCAGCAGGCGCTCGAGCACCGGGCGGATGTCGAACTTCTGGAATTTGGTGTCGCGCACACCCAGCGCCACGTTCTCGAAGTCGCAGAAAAGCGCCATGCTGACGTTTTCGTTGGGGTTGTTCATGTTCTCTCCAATGCCGCGGTCGCCAGGCCAAATCAGGCCTCGCGCCGCCAGAATTCGCCCATGATATACATTTCCGCTTGGTCTCCCCTTTCATCTGACCCGAGCCGCCATGCCAGACACCCCGCCGCCGCCCGAACTTGTCACCGACCGCCTGGTGCTGCGCCCCTTGTCCCTGGACGACGCCGACGCCATCCAGCGCACCTTTGCCCACTGGGAGGTCGTGCGCTTCCTGGCCGACAAGGTGCCCTGGCCGTACCCGGCCGACGGCGCGCGCCAGTTCCTGCAAAACGCCGCCCTGCCCGCCATGCGCCGCGGAACCCAATGGCATTGGTCGGTACGCACGCGCGTGCAGCCTGACCAGTTGATCGGCGTCGTCAGCCTGATGGACGACGAGCCCGGCAACAACCGCGGCTTCTGGCTGGATCCCGCGCATCAAGGGCGGGGTTACATGACTGAAGCCAGCGCGGCCGTCACGGCGTATTGGTTCGACGTGCTGGGCAAACCCGTGCTGCGCGCACCCAAGGCAATTGCCAACACCGCCTCGCGGCGGATTTCGGAAAGCAGCGGCATGCGGCTTGTGGGCACCGAGGAACGCGGCTTCGTCAGCGGGCGCCATCCCGCCGAGATCTGGGAGATCACCCGCGAGGAATGGCTGGCGCAGCAGGACGCCGCTCGGCAAGCCTAGGCCGTCCCCGATTTGCGCCCGGGAATCGCTGGGCGCGCCGCCCGCATGACAGGTTGATTAAGCCCGCGCTTACCGCCTATTTCGCCCCGCTTTCCGGCGAATTGACCGAGGCTTGCGCTGGCTAGAATTCCCGACTATCCGGCATTCCGCGCGTGGGATGCCATGTTTTCGGGCAAGATCCATGAATCCGTCTACCGTCATCGGCGCCGTTGTCGGCCTGCTCACCCTGATCATCGTGGTGGCGCTGTCCGCCAACGATGCCAGCCTGTACTTCAACCTGCCCGGCCTGGCGATCGTGCTGGGCGGCACCTGCGCCGCGCTGTTCATTGCGTACCCGCTGCAGGAAGTGGTGCGCGTGTTCAAGCTGGTGCGCACGGTGTTCCGCAACGACCAGCATGACCAGCAGCGCGACATCGAGGAACTGGTGTCGATGGCGCAATTGTGGATGAACGCCGATGTCCACAAGGTCGAGCACGAGCTCAAGAAGGTGTCGAACCCGTTCCTGCGCACGGGCGTGCAGCTCATCATCGACAACACGCCTGAAGATCAGATCATCGAACTGTTGAAATGGCGCGTCGCCCGCCTGCGCGCCCGCGAACAGGCCGAGGCTCAGATGTTCCGCGTCATGGCCACGTTCGCGCCCGCCTTCGGGATGCTCGGCACGCTGGTCGGCCTGATCAATCTGATGGCCGTCCTGGGCGACGGCAGCATGCAGACCATCGGCCAGCAACTGGCCATCGGCCTGATGACCACGTTTTACGGCATCCTGCTGGCCAACCTGGTCTGCAAGCCGATCGCGCTGAAGCTGGAACGCCGCACGGCGCGCCGCGTCGAGTCCATGAACATGGTGCTGCAAGGCATCTCGATGATGTGCGAGAAGCGCGGTCCGGCCATGGTGCGCGAGACCCTGAATTCCTTCGTCATGCACGTCGAAGACGAAATCTACGACGGCGGCGCCGACGCCAAGTCCAAGGTCAAGATCAAGACGGAAGGCCAGGTCAAGCCCGGTGCATCCGCCCAGACCGGCGCCAACGCCGCATCCTCCGCCCCCGTATCCATCGCCCGTCCCGCTGCCGCGCGTCAATGAGCCTGATTTCCCCTTCCCTTGCGCAGCGGATCGAGCAGGCCCGCCAGGCGCAGCTACGCGCGCAAAAGGTTGCCGCCGCAAGTGGCTGGCGGCCCAGCGATAGCGACCGCCAGGACCGCTATGCGCGCTGGCACGTCGAGGACGCCGCCGAACAGGATTCCGAGAACTGGCTGCTGAGCTATCTGGACCTCATCACGCTGCTGCTCGCACTGCTGGTCGTCATGCTGGCCGTCACCATGCACGGCGGCGCCCCCGGCAAATCCGAGAAGCCCGTCGAACTGGTCGGCACGCTGGCCTCCACAGGCCTGCCCAAGTACGACGGCGAGTATTCTGAATTCGAGACCGTGCAGATCCCGGCCAGCTGGACCGAGCCGCCCGCGTCCGCCACCGCCACGGCGGCCGCCTCGCCCGCCCC